>CANHVK010000001.1 GCA_947464135.1 Flavobacteriia bacterium
ATCATTCAGCAAGAACTTTATAAGTTACGTAAAAATCAACTTACAAAGCAACAAACACAAGTAAAACAGCAAGAAGCGCCTGAACAAGATATTCCTTCTTACGATGTTCAATCTACCAATTCCAAATCTGTTGAACCAGCGGTTACTCAAAATCGTAATTTAGTATTAGATCACGCAGAATATGATTTAATAAGAATCTTAGTTAAATATGGGGTATTAGCAGTTGAAATTGATATCATAAACGAATTTCAACAAAAAACGAAAATTGAGACATCTGTTACTGAACTTATTTGTAGCGAGATACACAAGGATCAGATGTATTTTGAAAATCCCATCCATCAACGATTATTTAATGAAGTAAATGAGTCTCTTATACAAGAAAATAGATTCTTAAAATCAAGTCATTTTTTAAAATCTTCAGATATAGAAATTGTAAAATTAGTATCCAACATTGAAAATGAACCATATGAATTAAGTCATAATTGGATCAAAGAAAAAAATATTGAAACTAATTATGAAATCGACAAATTAGCCGATGCAGTTTTAACGTCTATCTATCATTTTAAGACAAGTCGTTTAATGAAACGAATTCGAGAAATACAAGAAGAAATGGCAACTTTAGACCCAAATGATGATGACGCTTTTTCTTCTATCGAACTATTGTTAATGGAACAAATAAAATTAGAACAAGCAAAGTCTGTTTTATTAAAAGCTCTTGGTAGAACCATATTATAAAATCATATGAGTGAAACATTATTTGAATTAGGACCTTATAAAGTATGTATGTGGAATTTATTGGCTTTATCAATAATTTACTCTATCGCATTTATTTTAAGCAGACTAATCCATCAATCTTTAAAAAAATACTTAATAGACAATAATATTAAATTGGAAGGAAGGAAAACTACTCTTCTAAAATTATCAAGTCAAAGTGTCTATTTTCTTGCTGCCTATATTTCAATTCTGAGTTTTAAAATTAACAACAATCACGTTTCATTTACCGACTTTTTGAATTATAAAATTGTCGAATCAAAACAAGCAAACATTTCATTTTTTCAAATAATTATAGTTATCGGTGTGTTTTTCGCAGCGAGAATTTCTGTAAATTTTATGAAGTTATACTATAACAAAAAGTTAAGACAAAAAGAAAGCTTCAATCCTAGTACAGAATATATCTATGTGCAAACGACAAAATATGCTATTTATATTTTTTCTATCCTTTTCAGTTTAAACCTTTTTGAAATTAATATTTCTTTATTATTAACTGGTTCAGCAGCTATGTTGGCTGTTATCGGTTTTATTTTTCAAGAAGTATTTAAAGATATGTTTTCAGGATTAGTTTTGTTGTTTGAAGGAACAATAAAAATCGGGGATATCGTTGAAATCAGAGACTCGAAATTTAAAGAACCTGTATTTGCTAAAATACTAAAAATCAATGTAAGAAGCACACAGATCGAAACGCGAGAAGGAAATGTTTTTATCATTCCAAATGCAAAACTTACACAAGAATACGTCGAGAATTGGAGTCAGAATAATGAGTTAACGCGCTCAACCATTTTTGTTACAGTTCAATATGGAACTAACACTGAACTAGTAATGAACTTATTAAAACAAGCAGCATTAAGTCATCCGAAAGTAAAGAAAAACAATCCGATACAAGTTCGACTTCGCAATTTTGGAGAAAATGGACTCGAAATGGAATTATTGTTTTGGTGTGATAATACGTGGGATATCAACAATTACAAATCAGAAATAAGATTAGAAATCAACCGATTATTTAATCAATATGCTATAAAAATTCCGTATCCACATCGTCATTTAGTATATGACAAACCTGCTGAAACTAAAAGCGAAAATGATTATGAAAACTCTATTTAGCTTTATTCTAACCATTTGTATTTCAACACAATTTACCTATTCCCAAAATTGGGATATAAATTTATTAAAATCAATAAATGGAAAATATACTGAACCTGTTGGCAAACCAATGATTGTAGTTACTGAAAGTATTACTCCTGTAGCTTTAGGTGCACCTATTGGTATATTTTTAACTGGGTGTATAAAAAAAAATGAAAAGCTTAAATACGACGCTATTGCTATTGCAAGCTCTCAATTCTTTTCAGGAATGATAACGTTAGGATTAAAATTAGGAATAAATCGTCCAAGACCATATGTAACTTATCCGAACGATATTACAAAATATTCTAGTGGTGGTTCACCATCTTTTCCATCAGGACATACAAGTACAGCATTTAACGTAGCTACTGCACTCACATTGAATTATCCGAAATGGTACGTATATGTTCCTGCATATCTTTGGGCGAGCAGTGTTGGTTATTCACGTATGTATTTAGGAGTACATTATCCTTCAGATGTATTAGTTGGTGCTTTGATTGGAAGCGGAACAGCAATCCTTACCGAATATGGAAGAAAATATTTGGTCGAAAGAAAAAAAGCAAAGGAAGCGAGTCAATTTTAAGATTCAAAAATTAGATAAAACCACTTAAATTTTAAGATAATTTATCTGCAAGAATTTTCATCTCGATAACAGGAGATATTTTTTCGTAAACGATATTATAAACCGCTTGAATGATAGGCATTTCAACGTTGAACTTTTTGTTGATTTCTACCAAACATTTAACTGCATAATATCCTTCTGCAACCATTTCCATTTCAAGTTGAGCACTTTTAACAGAATAGCCTTTACCAATCATAAAACCAAAGGTTCTGTTTCTGGAAAATTTAGAATAAGCAGTTACCAATAAATCTCCTAAATAGGCACTCGATTTTACATCACGGTGAATTGGATGCACTACATCGATGAAGTTTTCAATTTCTTGAATTGCATTAGATACTAATACTGATTGGAAATTATCACCATAACCTAGTCCAGCACAAATTCCAGATGCAACAGCATAAACGTTTTTCAACACTGCTGAAAACTCTGTGCCAAACAAATCATCTGAAACGGTAGTTTTAATATACCTGCAAGCCAATGCTCTGGCCATATTATTAGCAATTACCTCATCTTGACAAGCAATTGTTAGGTATGATAAACGTTCTAAAGCAACTTCTTCAGCGTGACAAGGTCCACAAATGATTCCAATTTTAGAATAAGGAACACCAAATGATTTATGGATAAAACGAGCAGGTATGGAATTGTATTCTGGGATTATCCCTTTCACAGCAGAAAAAACTACTTTACCGTGAAAAATATCTTTGGGAACATTTTCAAAAAGTTTAACCAAAAAAGCAGATGGAGTAGCAATAATTATATAATTAGCTTCATTTATAATCTCTTCCAAATTAGAAGAAACAACTAACTTTTCTGTATTAAACTCTACAGATTGTAAATATTTCGGATTGTGCTTGAATTTAAGAATATGGTTTACAGCTTCATCAGATCTCAACCACCAATACACTTTATCTTGTGTATTACACAGAATTTTCACTTGTGCAGTAGCCCAACTACCACCACCAATGACTGCTATTTTCTTTTCTTTCACCATTTGAGTGGTTACAAATTTAAGATTATTTTAGGGTTAATTTACATTTAGAATCATTTTTCGAAAAGTAATCTTTATTAATTAACTGATTTAAAGTCTTATTTAAGATAAAATAGACTCTTTTGCGCATTGTTCAACAGCTTAATTGGTCATTTATAAAAAAACTAATGTATATTTATTTTTAAAATACAAAAGCATTAAAATGGGCTTACAGGAATTCAAAATCAATTCATTCGAAGATTATAAAAAACAATACGAGAAAAGTGTTTCTGAACCTGAATTATTTTGGGGAGAAATCGCATCCCACTTTACTTGGAAAAAGAAATGGAACAAAGTTCTTTCCTGGGATTTTGAAAAATTAGACATTCGTTGGTTTGAAGGAGCAACATTGAACATTACCGAAAATATTTTCGAGCGAAATCTTCCAACATTAAAAGATACCCCTGCAATTATTTGGGAACCAAACTCTCCTGATGAAAAACATAAAACACTCACCTATCATGAACTTTATGAATCTGTAAATCAATGTGCCAATGCTTTAAAAGCAATGGGGATTTCCAAAGGAGACAGAGTTTGCATCTATTTACCAATGGTACCAGAATTAGCTATATCAGTACTAGCATGCGCACGAATTGGAGCTGTTCATTCAGTTGTTTTCGCAGGATTTTCATCTACATCCTTGGCCGACAGGATCAATGATGCAGAAGCTAAACTGGTAATCACTGCTGATGGACTAAATCGTGGTGCTAAAAAAGTTGCTTTAAAAGAAGTAGTTGACGATGCCGTTAAAAACACACCATCGATTGAAAAAGTATTGGTTTTAAACGTTCTCAATGAAAAAATAAATATAAATTCTTCGCTAGATGTAAAATGGGAAGATATTGTTCCTATTCAATCGAAAGTATGTCCTGCTGAAGAGATGAGTAGTGAAGATTATTTATTTATCCTTTATACTTCTGGTTCGACAGGAAAACCCAAAGGTGTTGTTCATACATGTGGTGGATATATGGTATATACAGCATATAGTTTTACCAATGTCTACCAATATACTCCGGGTGATATCCATTGGTGTACTGCCGACATAGGCTGGATTACAGGACATTCATATATCGTATACGGACCATTATTAAGTGGTGCTACAACCGTTATGTTTGAAGGTATACCAACGTATCCTGATGCAGGTAGATTTTGGGACATTGTTGAGAAATACAAAGTAAATCAATTTCTTACCGCACCTACAGCCATTCGTTCGTTGATGGCTTTCGGAGAAGAGCCAACTAATCAGTATGATTTAAGTTCCTTAAAAGTAATTGGTACTGTAGGAGAACCAATTAACGAAGAAGCATGGCATTGGTATGCAAACCATGTCGGGAAAGATACTTGTCCCGTTGTAGATAACTGGTGGCAAACAGAAACAGGCGGAATAATGATTTCAGGTATCGGAAATATTTCTCCCCAAAAACCAACTTTTGCTGGTTATCCACTACCTGGAATTCAACCTGTATTATTAAATCAAGCTGGGGAAGAGATAGAAGAACACGAGGTGGAAGGGTATTTATGTGTTAAATTTCCATGGCCTTCTATGATTCGTACAACTTATGGTGACCATCAACGTTGTATAGATACTTATTTTTCAAACTACAAAGGATATTATTTCACAGGTGATGGAGCAAAAAGGGATGCAAAGGGAATGTATCGCATTATTGGAAGAATTGACGATGTAATCAATGTTTCAGGTCATCGATTTGGAACGGCAGAAATTGAAAATGCCATAAATGAAGATCCACAAATTATTGAGTCTGCCGTAGTCGGTTACCCTCACCATATTAAAGGGCAATCCATATATGCATTTGTTATTTCAGATCACCCAATAGATAAACAAGATGAAGCTCGTAAATCTATTATTGAAACAGTTACAAACATTATCGGTAAAATTGCTTTACCTGAGAAAATTCAATTTGTTAGTGGATTACCAAAAACACGATCTGGAAAAATTATGCGACGTATTTTAAGAAAAGTGGCAGAAGGTGAAATAGAAAGTTTAGGAGATACTTCTACTCTACTTGATCCATCAGTTGTAGATGAAATAGTAAAAAACAGACTTTAAACTAAAAATGCCACAGATGTGGCATTTTTAGTTTTATTTAAGTTCTTTTAATTCCAATCCAATATCATATACTCCATACAACACCTTTTGGATGACTCCTTGTTCTAAAACAAAGGTATATTCTCCAGCGGTGGGGAATTTTCTGTTTCTGAAAACTAATTTATTTTCAATGATAGAGCCAGTCTTTTTACCTAACCAATAGCCTTTTTCGTCAGAAATTTGAATTTCGAAAGGTTCTCTAAATCTTTTTTTATCTGGAGTAACTGAATTCAAGTAAACCCAAGCATTACGATATTGATAATGAGTCGAAGTTCTGAATGTCAGAATCATTTCATATGTTTTATTTGCGTCCTTGATATCAATTACAAAAGTTGGTTTTTGTTTGCGAGACCATGTTAAGTTTGTAAAAGAAACAGACTCTTGAAAATAAGGATTATCTCCACAAGAAGTAAAAACAAACAGTAGTAAAAAAATACCCGTAAATAATTTTTTATTCATTGGTTGTATTATTGGAATTCGATTGATTTTGATTTCTGTTTTTATCAAAATTTCTTCGATTGTTATTTCTTCTCTTATTATTGTTATTTCTATTTTTCAATGTGTTATCTCCATTTTGTTGTGAATCTAATGATGTTGCTTCAATAGCTACATCTACTGATTTCGATTCTCTTTCAACACGTTGTGGTCTATTTTGATTAGGATTAATCTGTCTTCCTACGGCTGCATCTACTTGTCTTGGTTGTTGATTGGAATTACGCGTTGGTTTATTTTTCTTCTTTTTACCAAAGTTATCATCAAAACGACTTAAACTATCTTGACCAACAACATTTTCATAAGCAATTTCAGCTACCACCGTTTCTTGGATCATGAAATCTTTCAAAGAGTGCGGTTTTTTCTTTTGGGAATTCATGCTTACGATTTCCTTTACTCTATCGGGAGAAAGTGGAATAAATTCATTTTCACCATCCATAACGAACCACATCAACCTTTTGAAAACATCTGTTTTAACGTGAAATGCAGTACCTTTTTCTGTATATAATTTTGTTTCAGCTGGTGGAAAATGCTTAATTGCATCTAGGTACATGTCTAATTCATAATTTAAACAGCACTTTAATTTACCACATTGCCCCGCTAACTTTTGTGGATTTAGTGACAATTGTTGGTAACGAGCAGCTGAAGTTGAAACCGAACGGAAATCCGTAAGCCAAGTAGAACAACACAATTCTCTACCACACGAACCGATACCACCCAAACGAGATGCTTCTTGACGAGAACCAATCTGACGCATTTCAATACGCACTTTGAATTTCTCGGCCATATCCTTAATCAACTGACGAAAATCTACACGGTCATCAGATGTATAAAAAAACGTAGCTTTTGTTAAGTCCCCTTGGTACTCTACATCGGATATTTTCATATCCAAATTAAGATTTACTGCCAAGGTTCTTGCCTGATACATCACTTCTTTTTCAAGATTTCTTGCTTCCATCCATTTCTGAACATCATCTTGATTTGCGATACGATATATCTGTGGATATTCGGTATTATCCTTATTCCCTATTTTTTTATTTACCTGAATTCTGGCTAATTCTCCAACAATCGAAACAACGCCAACATCAAATCCTGGACTTGCATCAACAACAACGATATCACCAACGTTTAACTGTAGATTTTTCGTGTTTTTGTAGAACGTTTTACGACCATTTTTGAATCGTATTTCTGCTATATCAAAAGGTTTCATTCCATTTGGCAACTTCATGTTTGCCAACCAGTCAAAAACTCCTAATTTATTACAACCACCAGAACTACAGGTTCCGTTACTTTGACAGCCTCCCGAAGAACAACCGCCAGTGCCACAATTAGAACATCCCATAGTAATAAAAATTGAAGCACAAATGTACTGAATTTATCCGTGATGTGTTTTGATTTTAAATTGAGAATTTAAAAAGTGTAGTAGATTGTTAAAAATATAATCCTTTTAAATAACAAGTATTATTCTGCCAATAAATCGTTGGGAAAGGAATCTTAATAGCATTAAAGGGCTTTATGAAAGCACGTAAGGTTTTGTTTTTAATATTTAATTGAGTTAAATCTATATCAAAAGAAAGTAAAAATCGACGGTGTGCATTATACGTGTTTCCATTAAATGTTGCTGTGTTTTCAGTACCATACAATTTCCCATCAATACCATATCCTATGGATAAACAAATCCATTTTGGCAAAGGAATGGATGAAGAAAATTTAGCAGGAGCAAAAGAAAACCAATACGTTTGACCATTATAATCTTTTAAATAGCGTTGTACAAAATTATCTCCAAGAACCTGTGGTCTTAATAAAGCATACTCTGTAGGATGATAACTTTGTTTCAATAAAATTCGTTGATCACCAAATAAATATTCTTGAGATACATAAGCAAGGGCTCCTAACGTATTAGCTCCCATATCAGCCCAAGAAAAACCCCATTCTACACTTTTACCGTCTAGTAATTCCAATGTAGTCTGAAAACCAAAAGCAAAAGCCGAGCCAACAATTGCAGCAGGTACTTTCTTCATTCCTGCCCATCTATTGAATAATGCAACACTTTTGCTAATATGGTATGCTGTATAAACGTGACCAAATTTGTCCATTTGAAGCCATTCGTCCCAATCATTGAAGGAATGTAACTTATTCGAAGGATAATCAGCGTACCAGACATAATTTAATGCCAAAATACTCGATATCCAAGATGTTGTATATAAAGCTGTAATACCAATTATTCGTTTTTTATTTAGGGAATCGGCATTCTTAAAAATAGATTGTGAAAATGAAGATTGAATACTAAAAAAGAAACTAAATACGAATATTATTTTCCAGAATTTCATTTTTAGAATGAACGTAAGAAATTAATCAACAACTCCTTGATATCATTAAACTTTGCAAATGACAAGTTTTCGTATGTATCAAATACATCGTGGTAATTTTTATTAGGCCCCATAGTATATATGAAAAACGCAGGGACATTCATTTTACTAAACCAATAATGGTCTGAATTAGCTGCTTCCCCTCGTTGTTTGATGAAAGACAATCCTTTTTTCTCCTCGTTTAATTTTATTAATCTTTGAAATTCATCGGTATGTTTCGTTCCATTTACTACTGTTATTCCTTCTTCACCACTTCCCATAATATCTAAATTGACTAAAAACTTGATGTTTTTAAGGTCAAACCAAGGGTAACGTACAAAATATTCTGAACCTAGTAAACCCGCTTCTTCTCCTGCAAAAGCTACAATCATCACATTGTATTTCAGTGGATTCACTTTAAAATGCTTTGCCAATTCAAATAACATCGCAACACCAGAAGCATTGTCATTAGCACCAGGAAAAAAGGTTTTCTCTCCCATAGCACCTAAATGGTCGTAATGTGCTGTAATCAAAATTGTTTGTGCATTTTCCTTTTCGCGTTTCTTCTTTAAATAAGAAGGTATATATCCAATAACATTCGAAGAAATTTGATTTACTAAATACTTGGATTTTATATCTGTATATATTTCAGCTGAAGGATTGAATTTATTTCCTTTTAAATAAATCAACCCATAACTTAATGGTTCTCTTCCTACTGAAAAGGTAAATTTCTCATCTGTAAGCACCAAGACATCCAACGCTTGTGCTAACATCGGAATGTAATCTAGTGTAGCTTTTTTAAGTGAGTCATCTTTTAAACATCTAATATCAACTACAGCACTGAATATACCTTGTTTTTCTTTTTCTCTAGATGAAGCAAAACGGTATTTAAGTTGATCATCAAATAATTCAGCTGTTGATAATTTAGTATATCTCCAATACCCCTTGACAGTCCCACAATTGGGGTCAACCATATAATCTAATCCAGGAACAAGCGTATCTTGGTTAATCATCAGAGTCATTGCCCCAGGAAAAGAAACAACTGGATTTTTAAACGACTGAAAATAAGATTTCCCTGGGTAAGGTTCTATGTTTAATTTTTTAAATTCATTTTCTAAAAAACGAGCTGCTAATGAGTCTCCTTGATTGACATAGCCTCTGCCTAAAAACTCTTTTGAACATAAAGTTTTTGTTATCTGTTTTGCATATTCCTGTGAATAAATTATTCCAGAAAAAACAAGACAAAAAACAAGGAATATGTTACGCATATCTTCTTGCGATCTTTTGAACAAATTCAGTGATAAGAGAAGATTCTAAATTCCAAGAAAACTCTTCTTTAAACTTGTTTAATACATCTTTAGCTTGCGAGAAATCATCCAATGTATCGAACAATTGGATTGCCTGATAAAAAGTTTCACTTGAACCATTGAATAGCTCGTGAGTCATTTGTAATTTTTCATTCAACCCAAATGCACCGTTTAACGAATCTAATTTCTTAGCCATCAATTGAGAACCTAAAGAATTATCTGATACATCTAACATTTTATCAAAAACATCTTTTGTTCCTTGACTTACCACCTTAACTGGTTCTGGAAAAATAACTGGTTCAACAACTATTACTTGTTCTTTCAATTCTATAATAGGTTCAACTACAGTTTCGGTCATTTGAACAGTTTCTGGAATAATCACTTCCTTTCGAACCTCTTCTATTGGTTTATTATCAGACTCTAAATCATCAAACAATGAAAAAGACATATCAAATGTTGGTTGCTCTATTTCTTTTGATTTTTCTTGGACTATCTCTTCCGTAGCTTCCACAACTATTTCAGGAACTTCTTGAATGATCGTTTCGTTTATCTCTGCAACTGGAACAACTACAACAGAATCGGTAGATTTATTAAGTATTTTTTCAAATGCTTTATGTCTTAAAACGATAGCTCTTTCGTAAAGTTCACGCGTTTGAACAACAAGCGTTTCCAATTCATTTACAGATAATTCACCTTTGTTCAAAGAATGAAATAATGAATTTACTGATTCTAACAACGAATCTTTTGTATCAAATGAAGACATACTACAGAATTTATGACCGTAAAATTACAAACTTTTTATAAATCGCTCGGTTAGAAAGTGGTTTATTTCTTACTTAAAAATCCCCAATAGGTCGAGCGATTGAGAGCAAATTGTCCTGCTTCTGGATAGTATTTTTTGAAACTCAACGGAAATTTTGGTTTACGGCGTTTGTCCCAAATCGATTTGTAAGCCATGATTTGTCCACCTTTATCCTCAATGAAATCCATTTGCAAACGTGTATGGGTTCTCCAAAAATAATAGGTATTACTATTGTTGTTAAAATCGTTCCATTTAATACGTTCTGCAATCAGCCAATTTTTCCAAAGAGCATCGACGTCATTTCGTAAATCTAATCCGTGGAAATTTTTGATAATCGCATTACGGAAACCATTATCCATAAAATATACCAAATGTGTTTTTTTCAATTCGTAACGGTTATCATTGAAATAGGAAGGTATTTTCTTTAAAATGAATGCTTTTTCTAACAAATCAATGTAGCGTTCTACTGTTTCATTATCTAAACCAACACGAAAACCTAAATCGTGGTAAGAAATCGGTTCGCCCAAATCAAACGCCAAACATTGAAGCAATTTCATCAATTTCGCTCCTTTGTTGATACGTTCCTTTGGATTTAAATGGGTAAAAACTGCTTCTTTTACCAACCCAATCAAATATTTATCAGCACCTTCAGGATTAGCCAATACTTCGGGAAAATTTCCGTAAATCAGTCGTTCTTCCAAGCGTTTATCAAATTCAACTACCCCCATTTGATTGGCCATTTCTTGAAACATCAACGGGTAAATCTTCATCTCCAACCCTTCTTTTTGCAACACATCACGAAACATTTTATCAATCACGGGCTCGTAAGAACAACACAACACCAAATGCATTTCGTAACGATTATAAATGACCTCTTCAATCATTTCTTGTAATCGAGTGAAAAATTGTGCTTCTTTGAAAATGACGAATTTTTTTCCTTCGAAAATTTTGATGAATTCTCCTTTTGTAGTATTTTCTAATTTATTGATAGTCTTATTTTTAGAACCATCTAAAAACAGAATGTTTTCTTTATCTTCAATCACGCTTTCTACCAACAAATCAGATTGTACCCCTCTCATTCCCAACAATAAAAGCAACGGATTATTGGCTAAATGCTCTTGAATTTTTGGTGCGATGTAACGTTGCATGATAAAGATTTAATTCTGCGAAAATAGTTATTGAAAAAATGAATATCAATTAAAAATGATTGGAATTTAAGACTTCCTCCCTTGAGGGAGGATTAAGGTGGGTGATATCATTTCCAAAAATAGAAAAGGACAAAAGTAGAACTATCACCTCCCCTTCCCCTCCTCTAGGAGGGAGGCTAAAAAAGAGAAACCTTCTCAAAGAAATTCAAATAGCGTTTTGAATTCATAAACTTGTTTCCACCGTAACAATAAACTTTGTAAAACCGGTCATTATAAAGGAACACGCGCATCCAACACATTCCTACCCCGTATTGTTGAGAAATGCCTTCGTACGCAATTGTTCCGTCTTTTAATTTCACTCTTTTAATCACTGCTTTTTCGGGTGCATTAAATACACTTTCAACATAACGCTCTAATGTGAAATTTTTGTAAGAAGGTTCAACCTCGATTTTGTAGGTATTTCCTTGTCCCATTTCTTGGTAAACTACTTCGGTATGTTCCCCGTCACGAATCACAAGGGGTTTGCCTCCAAATTCAGCTTTGAAAAATAGTTGTTCATTTCGATAAATGAAATGATTATTTTGCTGAAAGGTTCCTATAATTTCTTTGGGTTGACCAGTAAAAGAAGCCGCTACTTGCCTTACTTTATACCCTCTGTCTCTTAATAATTGAATAAGACCATCTTTTCCAGCTAAATGTGCTGCACCGATGGCCATAAAAACTCCAAATTGTTTAGAAAGCGTATCAAAACCGTCCATCATCACATAATTTCTTTCATTGATTAACCATTGATAACCATCTTTTACATTTTTCAATTGATTTTCAACTGATTTACGTAATCGTTCAATGTCTCCCTCTTGGTAAGCTTGAATCAGCATTTCTTCAGTAACTTGTTCTGTCGGAGTACTTATTCCTGGGAAAGTCGATTTGTTTAGCATTTCATGAGCAGCAAGTTGGTCGTCCACACTTTCCAAAGTAAAACACTTTTTACCTGAATTGTAAGCATATAATTGTAATGATAAATCTAAAAATTGTGGTCTACCATCTTCGTTTCCGTACCTTGTTTTAGTTGCTTTACGATTTGAAGTAATTGGATTTCCTGACGCATCGAAAGTTAAGTCTATAGTCTTCATACGCGTATCCACCGATGAAAACATACTATACAAATCCGCTTCAATAACAACAGCTTCCGATTTGTACAATGCTGTATATGTGCTATCTGTAAATTGAAACACTCTCGGATCATTCGAATGATACGTTCCGAAGATGTAACATGGTTTTTTAATTCCTTTTCCTGTTACTCTCCAAAGCAAACGATGATTTAAATTAGAAACATTTTGTTGAGATAGGGAAAAATAAGATATTAAAAACACAAACAAGTAAAATCCAAAATGAGATTTTACTTTGCTAATATTCCATGCGATATTATTATTTATAGCTATCAATTAATTATTAATGAGCATCTAACCAATTATTGGCAATTTTCATTTCAACTTCCATTGGTACCACCAAATTTATAGCATTTTCCATTGCATTACGCACTAATTCTTGCATTATTTCTTGTTCAGAATTATGGACATCAAAAACCAATTCATCGTGAACTTGCAACAGTAATTTTGATTTAACTCCTTTTTCTTGCATTGCCTTATCAACAGCAATCATAGCCAACTTAATAATATCTGCTGCAGAACCCTGTATTGGTGCATTAACCGCATTTCGTTCTGCATATCCACGTACGATAGCATTTGCAGAGTTAATATCAGGCAAATATCTTCTTCGTTTTCGAATTGTCTCCACATAACCCAGTTCTCTTGCTTCACTTACCATTTTATCCATAAAAGACTTAATGGTAGCATATTGCGCAAAGTAACTATCAATGATTGATTTCGCTTCAGTCCGAGAAATACCTAAATTTTGTGCTAACCCAAAAGCAGACTGTCCATATAAAATACCAAAGTTTACTGCTTTCGCTGCACTACGTTGATCTTTTGTAACCTCATCCATAGGTACTTGAAAAACTTTTGCCGCAGTAGCCGTATGAATATCATGTCGTTGTTGGAAGGCTTCAATCATCGCAGGATCTTCACTTAATGCAGCGATAATTCGTAATTCAATTTGTGAATAATCGGCTGACATAATCTTAAATTCCTCACTTCGTGCGATAAAGTTTTTACGAATCTCTTTTCCTTTTTGTGTTCTAATGGGAATATTTTGCAAATTCGGATTATTCGAACTCAGACGACCTGTAGCTGCAACCGTTTGCATATAATTTGTATGTACTCGGCCATCTTTTACATCTCTCAATGTTGGAAGCGGGTCTACGTAAGTACTCTTTAGTTTTTTATTTTGTCTATATTCTAGAATCTTATTGATAATCGGATGGTCATTTCTAAATTGCTCTAAAGCATCTTCCGAAGTTTGGTATTGTCCTGTTTTTGTTTTCTTTGCTTTTGAACTAATTTTCATTTTATCAAAAAGCACTTCTCCCAATTGTTTTGGTGAATCAAGATTGAAATCAGTTTCAGCAATTTCTTTAATTTCTTGTTCTAATTGTATACTTTCTTGCTCTAAAACAACCGAATAATTTTTTAATCCTTCGACATCAATATTCACCCCTTCTTTTTCCATACGTTGCAACACCCTAACCAAAGGCATTTCCATTTCATAGAAAAGATCCTTTAAATGCTCTTTTTGGATTTGCGGTTCCAAAATTGATTTGAGTTGTAAGGTAATATCAGCATCTTCACACGCATAATCAGAAACTTCACGCGGTTCTAAATCACGCATATTCCCCTGATTTTTTCCTTTTTTACCAATTAATGTTTCAATGGAAATTGGTTGATACTGTAAATAATATTCCGCCAAGAAATCCATACTTTGCTTAGATTCAGGTTGAATCAAATAATGAGCAATCATTGTGTCAAAAAGCGGACCCTTAACCTCTACGTTGTAATTCGCAAGTACATGTAAATCGTATTTGATATTATGCCCTACTTTCTCAATCTTTTCGTTTTCAAAAAATGGTAAAAACGAATCAACTATTTTTTGAGCATCAACTTGTTCTTTTGGAATAGCTACATAAAAAGCTTCTCTATTTTTGTATGCAAACGACATCCCCACTAATTCAGCATTCAATGCATCTTTGTTTGTCGTTTCTGTATCAAAACAAACGCTATTTTGCTGAAGTAATAAAGCTAATAATTCAGCACGTTCTTCCTCCGTCGTAATTAAATGATAATTTGGCTTTTCCGTTACTATCGTTTTCAGTTCAGCCGTAGGTAAAGGTTCTTGAATTTCCAATAAACTTTGAGTTCCGAATAAATCAAACTGACCAGCTTCGTTTATAGGTGCTGTTACCGAAATCTCTTCTCCTGTGATACGTTTTGCTAATGTTCTAAATTCTAAATCCGTAAAAATCTCTTTTATTTTTTCGTTATCTGGTTCATCCAATGTTAAATCCAATGGATCAAACGGCACATCTACATCTAGAATTATGGTTGCTAATTTTTTAGATAGTAACCCTTGTTCTGCAAAGTTGATTACGTTTTCTTTTTGCTTTCCTTTTAGTTGATCAGCATTGGCAATTAGGTTCTCTACCGAACCATATTCTTGCACTAATTTTTTAGCTGTTTTTTCTCCTATTCCAGGGATACCAGGGATATTATCAGAAGCATCTCCCCACAAACCAAGGATATCAATTACTTTTAATGGATGATCCACCTCAAATTTCTCACACACTTCATTCACCCCCATGATAGATGCAGGATCACCTCCTCTTCCTGGTTTATAAATAAAAATTTTATCCGACACCAATTGACCAAAATCTTTATCTGGCGTCATCATATAAGTATAAAACCCTTCTTCTTCGGCAATTTTCGCCAACGTACCAATGATATCATCCGCTTCAAAACCTGACTTCAATAAAATAGGAATATTAAACGCTTCAATTATTTTTTTTATCGGTTCAATCATTGAACGAATATCTTCGGGCATTTCCTCTCGGTGAGCCTTATATGCTGCAAATTCTTCCTGACGATTCGTAGCTCCTCCAGGTGCATCAAACACCACCGCCATATGCGTTGGCTTTTCTTTCTTGATGACATCAATCAATACATTGGTAAAACCAAAAGCCGCAGAAGTATTTTGACCTTTTGAATTCACACGTGGATTTTTAGCAAACGCAAAATAAGCTCTGTATATCAAAGCAAAAGCATCAAGTAAGAATAGTTTTTTATCGTGAACAGGAGTTAACATTTTTATAAGTTTGATTTGTGGTTTATTTAATTTTCCCCTTTTGGAGAGGATTAAGGGGGAGGATAATTTGATTTCGTTTAAGTTTTTTTCATCATCTTAAAAGTGAACTGTCTTCCCCTCTGTCCCCATCTAAAGGGGGAAGCAAAATTTATTTCCAACTAGTTCCGTCTTTTCCATCTTTAACAACGATACCAACAGTAGCAAGTCCATCACGGATTTGGTCTGAAGTTGTCCAATCTTTATTTGTTCGCGCTTGTTGGCGAAGATTCAATACAAGGTCCATTACACCATCCAACTTACTATCATCTTGTTGAGAAGACATTTCTAATCCTAATACATCATAAACGAAACTATGCATTTCGGTGGTAAGTAAGGATAAATCATCAACAGTTATGGTTGCATTTCCATCGGAAATTGAATTTATATACTTGACACTTTCAAATAGTTGTGCTTGTAACATCGGTGCATTGAAATCATCATCCATCGCATTATAATAGCTATTCACTAATGCTTTCACATCTAATGAAGACGAATCTGCAATAGGTAATTTATCCAATTTAGAAATCGCCTCTGATAAACGATCAAATCCTTTTTCAGCTGCGTTTAATGAATCAGATGACAAGTCTAACGTGCTTCTATAATGCGCTTGCATCATACAAAAACGCAATACATTAGCAGGATAAGGTTTTTCGAAAACATTGGTTGTTCCTTCAATAATCTCCTTCGGTAAAAAGTAGTTATTGAACGATTTACTCATTTTTTGTCCGTTGACATTTAACATATTGGCATGCATCCAGTATTTTGCTGGATTACAACCTAGGGCGCCACAATTTTGAGCAATTTCATCTTCATGGTGTGGGAATTTCAAATCCATACCACCACCGTGAATATCAAAATGATTCCCTAAATATTTAGTACTCATTGCCGTACATTCAATATGCCATCCAGGATTTCCATCACCCCAAGGAGAACGCCAAATTTGCATATCATCCGGATTTGCTTTCTTCCAAAGTGCAAAATCAGCAAAGAAACGTTTTTCATCTTGTGCATTTAATGTTCTTGTCTCTTCAGCCAACTCGTCTACTTTACGTCCACTCAAAATTCCATATTCAAACTTTTCACCATAGGCACGAACATCAAAATAAACAGAACCATTTACCTCATAGGCCAAACCATTTTCGATTATTTTCTCGATGATTTCAATTTGTTCTTGAATGTGTCCTGTTGCAGTTGGCTCTATACTCGGTGGCAACATATTATATATGCGTTGCAACTCTTGAAACTTCACATTGTATTTATATACAATCTCTAACGATTGAACTTGTTCTAGCTTAGCTACTTTCCCAATACTATCTACATCTTCACCCGCACTATTGGTTATATGTCCTGCATCTGTGATATTTCGAACATATTTAACTTGGTACCCTAGTTTCAATAAATACCTGTAAATCAAATCAAAATTGATAAACGTACGCATATTCCCCATATGCGGCTCACTATAGAGCGTCGGGCCACAAACATAAATTCCTACTTTATCCTTATGAATTGGTTCAAACTTTTCTTTTTGACCATTTAAACTATTGTAAATATGTAAATTATTAGAAATTGTACTCATAATATATTTGCTTAGTGCAACAAAGATAGTAAAGTGGACTATTTTAAATTACATTCCTACCTTATATTGAAACTTTATCTTTTTAAATCACGTACTTTATAATGAAAATAATTATATTTATATAACTAACTTTTTTAAAATGAAACTGAACATCACACTACTTTTTTCAATGATTTTTATGATGAGCACATTATCATTTGCTCAAAATAAACTCAACTTGTTTTTAGATGACGAAGAAGATGACTCAGTTACAAAACGATATTATGAATTACATGATGGTCATTGGGCTGGAATAGATTTTGGTCTAAATACTATGTTAGATAAGTCGTTTCAGAGAAGTTTTGAAGGGGAAACTCAATTTAAAAATAATATTATTTCTTCTTTCAATCTTCGATTCAATATCATAGATCATAAAATGGTTATTAAAGAAGATAGATTTGGACTGACTTCGGGTATTGGGTTTAGTCACTCGTCTTACGATTTAATTAAAAATTATACTTTGAAAGAAACAATTGATAGTAAAACAGGTAATAAGAATGTAGTTGAATCATTTGATTCTTTGAATTTTACATATAATAAAATTCGAGCAACATATTTACAAATCCCTGTTTTGTTAGAATACACACCAAATAAAAATTCTTGGGTTTCAATGGGTTTTATAGCTGGGTATCGATTTGGATCTAGTACCAAGAATTTATTTGAATATCAAAAAGTACAATACATTACAAAAACAAAGGGTGATTTCAGATTAAATACATTTCAATTTGACGCAACTTTAAGATTTGGATATAAAAGTATTGGTGGTTATTTCAATTATTCTTTACTCCCTCTATTTAATAGTGAATCATTAACAAATAGAGATAAAATAACTCCTATTCACCCTCTAGTCTTTGGAATATCTTTTAATTATTAAAATCAAATGAAGCGCTTATCGATAATTATTGGATTAATTTCAAGTACTTTTTTATGGAGCTTTTTTTCAAATAAATCAGGAGAGCATTTAGAAATTCCTGAAACTTCAAAAAACGATTTAATAATTTGTCATACTGGATATTGTTTGTCCTACGATATAAACTACAAATTGGCAAAATGGGTAGCATATGAATTAACTTTTGCCGAAACACAAGGAACATTTGCACGAAATGACAAATTTAAACCAGATCCACTTATATCTTATAATAGTGCTGCGTTGACTGACTATAAAAAATCGGGATATGATCGTGGACATTTAGCACCTGCAGCTGATATGAAATGGTCAGCGGAAGCCATGCAAGAATCTTTTTACCTTTCTAATATGTCACCACAAGATAAAAGTTTCAATCGTGGAATTTGGAAAAAACTCGAAGAACAAGTACGAGATTGGGCAGTTGAAAATAAAGCAGTGTATATAGCAACTGGACCTTTACTCGAACATGGTCTCCCTACAATTGGACCTAACCAAATACCAATTCCAAAAGCTTTTTACAAAGTAATTTTGGATTATACACAGCCCGAAGTAAAAGCAATTGGATTTATCATACCGAATCAAGGAAGTACCTTACCTTTATCTAGCTTTGCACTATCCATTGATGAAATTGAAAAACAAACACATATTGATTTCTTTTCAAAACTTCCGGAAGACATTGAAAATAATTTAGAGAATCATGTATGTAAACAGTGCTGGGGGTTATAAAAAAATTTGCAGATTAAAATAAATTAACTAAATTTACAACAGTTTTAAGGATTAATTGATTGAGGGGATGAAAAATCCCCTCTTTTTTTTCGCAATGATTACAAAAGATTTAGTTCGCAAGTTAGCACAAGAGCGCATCGATGAGTTAGACAGAGGTTTATTCATCGTAGACATTTCTATCTCCAAAAAATCGGTTATCGAATTGGAGATAGATAAAGTAGAAGGATATGTAGCAATCGAAGATTGTGTCTCTGTTTCTCGTAATGTAGAACATAATTTAGATAGAGAAGAACAGGATTTTGAACTACATGTATCTTCAGCAGGTTTAGACAAACCACTTCGTGTACTACCTCAGTATCTTAAAAACATTGGAAGAACGGTAGCATTAACATTGAAAGATGGTTCTGAAAAAGAAGCTGTTTTGAAAGATGCAACTGAAGAATCATTAGTTGTTACAACTACACGCACCGAAAAAAAAGAAGGTAGTAAAAAGAAAGAAACCATCATTGAGGATGAAACCATTCCAATGACAGAAATAAAAGAAACAAAAATTGTTATTTCATTTAAATAAAAAAGCAGGCGATGAATAGCTTAGAGTTAGTGGATTCGTTTTCGGAATTCAAAGAATTAAAAAGTATTGATAAACAAACAATGCAACACGTATTGGAAGATGTATTTCGTGCGATGTTGAAGAAAAAGTTCAATACAGACGAACACATTGCAGTAATTGTTAACATCGAGAAAGGTGACGTTCAAATTTTCGTAAATAAAGAGATCGTACCAGATGGAGAAGTTGAAGACCCTAATACGGAAATTGCATATTCAGAAGCCATCAAAATCGAACCTGATTTTGAAGTAGGAGAAGAAGTATCAGAAGAGTTCAAATTTGAAGATTTTGGAAGAAGAAATATTTTGGCTTTACGTCAAAATTTAATTTCGAGAATTCTAGAATTAGAAAAAGACCATATCTATAAAAAATACAAAGAAAGAATTGGTGAAATCGTTACTGGTGAAGTTTACCAAGTATGGAAGAAAGAAATCATGGTATTGGATGATGAAGGTAACGAATTGATTTTACCTAAATCTGAACAAATTCCATCTGACTATTTCAAAAAAGGAGAAGCAGTTCGTGCCGTTGTTGCGAAAGTTGATATGCGTAATTCAAATCCAGTTATTATCCTTTCAAGAACAGCTCCAGAATTTTTAGAGCGTTTATTCGAATTAGAAGTTCCTGAAGTTTTTGACGGTTTAATTACTATCAAACGCATCGTACGTGAACCAGGAGAAAGAGCGAAAGTAGCAGTTGAAAGTTATGATGATAGAATTGATCCTGTTGGAGCTTGTGTTGGTATGAAAGGGTCAAGAATTCATGGTATTGTTCGTGAATTAAGAAATGAAAATATTGACGTTATCAATTTCACGACTAATCCTCAATTATTTATTCAACGTTCTTTATCTCCAGCAAAAATCACTTCGGTAGAAATTGTTGAAGATGAGAAAAAAGCAAAAGTTTCATTGAAACCAGATCAAGTTTCTTTAGCGATTGGTAAAGGAGGAAATAACATTAAATTAGCAGGTAAATTAACTGGTTATGAAATAGATGTTTACCGCGAAGGTGAAGTAGATATTGAAGATGTTGATTTAGAAGATTTTGCTGATGAAATCGATGGATGGATTATCGATGAATTAAAAGCAATAGGTTGTGATACTGCTAAATCGGTATTAGAACTGACAATAGAAGATTTAGTAAGCAGAACTGATTTAGAAGAGGAAACCATAGAAGAAGTTTTGAGCATTTTACGTGCTGAATTTGAATAATTAATGGGGGCTGTTTAAGTCCCTAACATAATTCAACTAACTAAAACAAATATAACCTATCGAAATAGGAAGAAAATAAAAATATGGCCGGAAAAGTACAAAGATTAGGAAAAGTAGCAGGAGAACTAAATGTTGGAGTTTCTACGTTGGTAGAATTTCTTCAATCTAAAGGTATTGCTATCGATCCAAACCCAAACTCTAAACTAGAGGGGGAACATTTTGAGATGTTACAAAAGCAATTTGCAGATGATCAAACGCTAAAAGAACAAGCTAAATTAACTGCAATTAAACGTGAAAAAAGAGAAACAATTTCTCTAAAAGATACAAAATCTGAAACAAATGAAGTTCAGGATGACGAGGATGATTTTGATGTTTCTATTCTTGAAAAAGTAAAATCAACACCAGTTGAACCAATTGTTGTGGCAAAACCTGAACCAGTTGATGAAACACCAATTGAAAAAACACCTGAAGTGGAAGCTCCAGTTGAAAACCAAGCAAAAACAATTGGTGAAGGAGATGTTCAAATTCAAGTAGTTGGTAAAATCGATCTAGATAAAATCAATACAAAAACTCGTCCTGACAAAAAGAAAAAAGAGGAAAAAAAGGCACCTAAAGGAAATCAACAGACTCCAGTAGCAAAACAGGAACCGGCTAAACCTGTAGCTCAAGAGAAAAAAGTTGAAACTCCTAAGGTTACTGAAACTCCAAAAGCAGAGCCAGTAGTTGAGGCACCAAAAGAAATTGAAACTATTCGTGTTGAAAGAAAAGTACTTTCAGGTCCAACTGTTCTTGGTAAAATTGAACTACCAGTTGAAAAACCTAAGACATCCGACAATAAAGGAGGGCATAAACCAGGAGATGAACCGCGTAAAAAACGCAAGCGCATTAAAAAAATTGATCCTGCAAAAGTTGCTCAACAAAATACACAAAACAACCAACAAGGGGGCAATAATAATAACAACAATAATCGAAAAGATAAAAAATTTGGTAATAAACCTGGCGTAAATACTCCGAAGGTTGCTCCTACTGAAAAAGATATTCAAAAAGAAATAAAAGATACACTTGCTCGCCTTTCAAATACAGGTGCGAAATCAAAAGCATCTAAAAATAGAAGAGCAAAAAGAGATACAATCATGCAGCGTCGTGAGCAGGAAATGCTTGATGCTGAAATGCAAGAAAAAATCTTGAAATTAACGGAATTCGTAACCGTATCTGAATTAGCGGCTATGATGAATGTTTCTCCTACTCAAGTAATTTCGGCGTGTATGTCATTGGGGATTTTTGCATCAATAAACCAACGTTTAGATGCTGAAACAATTCACATCATTGCTGAAGAGTTTGGTTTTGAAACTGAATTTGTTAGTGCTGAAGTTCAAGATGCTATTCCAACAGTAGAAGATAAAGAAGAAGATTTACTTTCTCGTCCTCCAATCGTAACAGTAATGGGACACGTTGACCACGGTAAAACATCATTACTTGACCGTATACGAAATTCAAATGTAACAAGTGGAGAATCAGGAGGTATTACTCAGCATATTGGTGCATATTCAGTAGTAATGAATGATGGTAGAAAAATGACATTCCTTGATACACCGGGTCACGAAGCGTTTACAGCGATGCGTGCTCGAGGTGCACAAGTAACAGACGTTGCTATCATTATAGTTGCAGCAGATGATGATGTGATGCCACAAACAAAAGAAGCGATTTCTCACGCTCAAGCAGCAGGCGTACCAATGGTATTTGCTATCAATAAAATTGATAAAGATGGCGCAAACGCAGATAGAATTCGTGAACAACTTTCTGCAATGAATATTTTAGTAGAAGAATGGGGCGGAAAATATCAGTGTCAAGAAATATCAGCTAAAAAAGGATTAAATATTCCAGAATTACTTGAAAAAGTATTGTTAGAAGCTGAGATACTTGATTTAAAAGCTAATCCAAATAAAAATGCAATTGGTACAGTTATTGAATCATCTTTAGATAAAGGAAAAGGATATGTAACAAATATGCTTGTTGAAGCAGGAACTTTAAAAGTAGGTGACGTAGTATTAGTAGGTCGTCATTATGGTAAAGTTAGAGCAATGCATGATGAGCATGGTAAAAACTTAAAATTAGCTGGTCCAGCAACACCTATTTCAATAATTGGTATTAGTGGAGCTCCAAATGCAGGTGATAAATTCCATGTAATGGACGATGAGCGTGAAGCAAGAAACATCGCTACTAAACGTGAGCAATTATACCGAGAACAAGGTTTACGTACAACTAAACACATTACATTAGACGAAATCGGTCGTCGTTTAGCAATAGGAGATTTCAAAGAATTGAACTTGATTATCAAAGGTGACGTGGATGGTTCTATCGAAGCATTATCAGATGCTTTACAAAATCTTTCTACCGATGAAATTGCAATTCGTATCGTACACAAAGGGGTTGGAGCAATATCTGAAGCCGATATCAACCTTGCGTCAGCATCTGATGCAATCATCGTTGGTTTCCAAGTTAGACCTTCTGCAGCAGCACGTAAACTAGCTGATCAAGAACAAATAGATATCCGTCTGTACTCAGTAATCTACAAAGCAATTGAAGAGATTAAAGATGCAATGGAAGGAATGTTGTCACCTGATATTGAAGAAAAAGTACTTGGTGCTGCTGAAATACGTGAAACATTTGATATAACTAAAGTTGGAACAATTGCTGGATGTTTCGTGACAGAAGGAACTATTAAACGTACATCAAGAGTACGCGTTATTAGAGATGGAATTGTAGTTCATACTGGTAAGTTAGGTTCATTGAAACGTTTCAAAGACGATCAAAAAGAAGTAAAACACGGTTATGAATGTGGTTTAAATATTGATAAATTCAATGATATAAAAATTGGAGATATCGTAGAAGCATTCGAAGAAGTAGAAGTAGCTAGAAAATTATAATTTCTAAATATTTAAATAAAAGGTCTGAAACTGAGTTTCAGACCTTTTTTATTTGAATAAAAAGTTGTTATTTTATGTAAAATTATTGTATGAAAGTAGTTGGATTAATTATTTGTTTATCTCTTATAATAATAAGTTGTAACAAAGAAGAAAAAAATCAATGTACAGATTGTGATTTAATAAGAGAATTCAAAGTAAATACGATTTTACCTCAAAAATATAATCAGGATACAGTTTTTGTATATGATATTTTAACTACAAATTTCTGTAAAACTGAAAGTAAACACTACTTATTTGAAAGTAATACCTTTTACAAAAATAAAATCAATGAGTGCCTAAATATCGAATGTACAACCGATTCTAAAGGCACCCAAAAATGTGAAATATTATAAATTATTTAAAAGACCAATCATAGGTGTTTAAATCTGACACACAAGCAGTCAATAAATCAATACTAGCCTGAATATCATCTTTATTTGCCATTTCAATCACTTGGTGTAAATGACGTGTAGGTACTGAAACTGCTCCAGCAATTGAACCACCATCTGTCATTAATTGAATTCCAGCAGTATCTGTCCCTCCAGCAGTTAAAATTTCAGGTTGCCATTTTATAGAATGTCTATCAGCAATAAGTTTCATATAGGATACCATTCTATAATCACAAATAGAAGAAGCATCCATAATTTTAATCGCGGTACCCTCCCCTAATTTAGTAATCATCTCGTGAGCTGCCGCTCCAGGCAAATCAAAAGCGATTGTAGTGTCTAAACCAAAACCAAAATCAGGTTTGATATTCAATGCTGCCACTTTTGCTCCTCTAATACCAACTTCTTCTTGTACTGTAAAAACACCATAAACATCATAAGGAACCTCTTTCCCTTTCAACTGTTTAAACATTTCGATTAAAATGAAAACGGCCAAACGATTATCTAAAGATTTACTATTAACACAATTTCCCATCTCAATAAATTCACGTTCACGAGTAATAGGGTCACCAATAGTTATATTTTCAATTACTTCTTCCTTACTCAATCCAGTATCGATGAAATAATCTGATAATTTAGCCACTTTGTTACGCTCATCTGGTGTCATTACGTGTATAGGTTTAGAAGCCATTACACCAATGATATCTTTTTTACCGTGAATAATTACACGTTGTGCAGTAAGTGTTTTAGGATCAAATCCTCCTAAAGTTGTAAATCGAATAAATCCCTTATCATCAATATGAGTTACCATAAACCCAATCTCATCCATATGAGCTCCAATCATCACTTTCTTAGATTCTTTCCCTCTTTTAATTGCATATACATTGCCAAGGTTATCAGTGGTTAATTCGTCAACAAAACCTTCCAATTCAGCAATTACTAAATTTCTAACTTGTTGTTCAAAACCAGATGTTCCAGGAGTTTTACAAATCCTAGCTAATAAATCTATATCTAATGCCATAAATATAATTGTTAAAGATTAAACTATTTAAACACAAAAAGATTATCGATTCATCTTTTCAGGATTTTGTCGACAATCAAAAATATCAGTAATATAAACCTTTTTTTCTTTCGATATAAGATAAATAACTTTGTAATTCTTAACTATCAAATACCTGTGTTTTTGATTTAAAGAAATCAAATTTTCTTCAATCTGAAAAGAAAAAGGATTAGATTCTAAAATTTTAATTTCTAAAAATATAGATTTCCGAATTTTATTAGCAAGTCTTTTACTAGCAACAGTTAAGTAATATAAATATATATTTCTTAGTTCTGTTACAGCAAACTCAGTCCAAATAATCTCAAACATTTTTACCAATTCAATGATTGATTTTCTAAATCAGAATGAGAAATAACTTTACCTTCTTTAATTTGAAGGTTAGATATTTGTGCACGTTCAATAAGTTCTTGTTGAGTGAACTCATTTGGTGAATTTTTTAGACTATCTTCAATTTTAGTAGCAATAGCATTGAATAAGTCTTCGTCCTGAATATTTAATAAATATTCAACTAAAGACAATTTACGCAGTTTAAAATTCGTAGCACTCATAAAATCGTGTTTATAACAAATATACTAAATGGTATGATAAAATTTAAATTTAATTAAGAGTTGTATTAGATGTTTTAAACCTTTTGTCTAAAGACTTTTTCCCTAACTTTACATAATCAACAATAAATACATACAAATGATAACTGTACAAGCAACCATAAACACTCCTGTTTCAAAAGTATGGGAATGCTGGAACAAGCCAGAACACATTGTAAATTGGTGTTTTGCATCAGATGATTGGCATGCACCAAGAGCTACAAATGATTTAAAAGTTGGAAGTTCGTACACTACCCGTATGGAAGCAAAAGATGGAAGTTTTGGCTTTGATTTAACTGGAATTTACGATGAAATTGAAGTAAATCGTTTGATTAAATACCACTTAGAAGATAACCGCAATGTAATTGTTGAGTTTTCGGAAGATAATGGTACTACATCAGTAGTTGAACATTTTGACCCTGAAAATGAAAATCCGTACGATATGCAACAAATGGGGTGGCAAATGATTTTGAATAACTTTAAGAAATACGTTGAGAGTTTGTAGAATTTTCAAATTCTCTAATTTTCAAATTTCCTTCCATGAACATAGAATCTTTCCGAGAATTTTGTCTTTCACTACCTGCAACAAATGAAAAAATGCCCTTTGACCAAGAAACCTTGGTTTTTACGGTATGTGATAAAATATTTGCTTTGGTAAATATTGAAAAATTCGAAAGTTTTAATGTAAAATGCGATCCTGAACTTGCAGTTCAATTGAGAGAAAAATATCCTACAATCATTCCAGGATGGCATATGAACAAAAAACATTGGAATACCATTATTTTAGATGGTTCTTTGGATGATAAACAATTACAAGATTGGATTAAACATTCCTATGATATGGTTGTTAAATCATTACCTAAAAAAGTACAAATCGAATTAAATAAAATACATGAGTAAGCCTTTAACAATCGAAATTTGGAGTGACATAATTTGTCCTTTCTGCTATATTGGAAAACGAAAATTTGAAGAAGCAATCAAACAACTTCCAGCTGATTATCAACTTTCTATTTCATGGAAAAGTTTTCAATTGGCACCTGAAATGGTAACAGATACAAGTATTTCAATTGACCAATATTTGGCAAAACATAAAGGTTTTTCAATTGAAAAGGCGAAAGAAATGAATACTTATGTAACAGAAATGGCTAAAGCAGAAGGATTAACCTTTAATTTTGATAAAGCCATCGTTGCAAATACTTTTCTTGCACACCAATTTTTACATTTTGCTAAAACACAAGGAAAACAGAACGAAGCGAAAGAAGTGCTTTTACAAGCCTATTTCACAGATGGCAAAAATGTGGATGCAATAAGCACGCTTATCGAAATTGCAAATCAACTAGATTTTAATGTTGAAGAAGTAATTCAAGCACTTAACTCGAATCAATATGCGAATGAAGTGGAAAATGATATTTTCGAAGCGCAACAAATCGGAGTTCGTGGGGTTCCTTTCTTTGTTGTGAATAGAACCCATGCCATTTCAGGAGCACAACCGGTTGAAGTATTTTTAGAAACAATAAATCAAGCTATTGAACATCAAACAACTACTACAAAAAGTGAAGGTGCTTCATGTAATGTGGATGGAACGTGCTAATAAAACCTAATTTGTAACTTATATCATTTTTGAATTTAAAAATTAAGTGTACTTTCATCAAACAATAATTTCATTTCTATGAAAACACGAATCATTTTTCTTTTAGTACTTGCAGTCGTTGGTGTATATGTGTCATTTAAAATCAAAACATCTAATGACAGTAAAAAAATATTGCCTGTTTACAATCCTGTAGATATGCGTGAAGAAATGGTAGATAGTTCCATCCAACGTGTTGGCTATGGTCATACGATTGGAAATTTCTCATTCTTAAACCAAGATGGCAGAACAATTACTAATAAAGATCTAAAAGGAAAAGTATTTGTTGCCGAGTATTTCTTTACAACATGTGGTACTATTTGTCCACGAATGAACAAACAAATGCAACGTGTTCAGAAAAAATTCGCAAATAACCCAAATGTAAAAATTTTAAGCTTTACTGTAATGCCTGAAATTGATACAGTAGAACAGATGAAACGCTATGCTACAGGTCATAAAGCTATTTCTGGACAATGGCACTTTTTGACAGGAGAGAAAAAAGAGTTATACAATTTAGCGCGCAAATCTTTTTTTGTACTAAAACCTTCCGAAGCTGAAAACCTTGGTGATGCAGGAAGTGATTTTATCCACACAAATAATTTCGTTTTGGTCGATAAAGGAATGCAAATTCGTGGTTACTACGACGGAACATCAGCGAAAGACGTGTCTGTTTTATTGGATGATATTAAGTTGTTGTTGGAAGAAAAATAGATTATTCATTATTTTTATTTTCTTGTGTTTTTTTTATCAAGGCTAAATGTTCTTCCATCAATTGGAAATATTTTCTTTCCAATGCTTAGCATCGAATATTTGAACATAATAGGCACTTTATTATTCAAAACATTTGATCTACTTTAAAAATAGTTTCTTTGAAAAATTACTACTAGAATGGTAAATAAAATCTTAATTGACAATTATATTTTAATCAATCTAAAAAATAATTTCATTAAAACTTTGATTGATATTCGTTTAATAAAAAACAATTAATAAATTTGCCTTCAAAATTTAAAATAAAAAAAATGAAAAAAGTATTATTTTTTGGCGTAGTAGCACTTTTAGGATTATCATCTTGTAAAAAAAATTACACGTGTGAATGTATCCAAACAATTGATTTAATGGGACAAAAAACAAATCAAACTATTACAACACCAATAAAAGACACTAAAGCAAATGCTACAGACGCATGTAAGGCTTTGTCTCTATCTACAAACACATCTTCTAGCTACGGAGGAACTGTAACGATGAATTGTAATTTAAAATAAATGATTTTATCTTGGACTTTATCCAAAGCCCTACCCTATATCCTTTGGATATTGGTAGGGCTTTTTCTTTCTTGGTTACTATCAAGAACTAACAAAAAAATACGTTTAATCCGATTTTTCATTTGGGTAATTCCATTTTCTATTTACTTTGCTATCAACCCTATATATGATGGAGATTTTGCAAATAACTACAGAACGTTAAATACATCTATTTTACCTGAAAAAGTAAAAGCTAAATTATTGGTTGTTGCTATACCTGGCTGTCCTTATTGTATGGGAAGTTTAGAAACACTTAAAAAACTAAAAACAAGAAACAAAAATCTTGATATTCAATTCTTAGTATGTACTACAGAAAAAAAATCATTAAGTGATTATAAACTTCTAGCGGGAAATAATATTAAAGTTATCAACACTTTAAAACCTAACCAATGGGCCACTATTGCTGAAGGTACATTCCCAAGTTTCATTTTAGTAGGAAAAAACACAAGTAAAATTTGGAAAAATGATGGATTCGGAGTGAGAGCAAAAGATGAAATTGAATCTATTATTTCATCTAATTGATTAAAAACAATACAGAAGATATACTATACTTCCCTACCTATTTTAGAGAAATTTCAATCTCAACCTTTAAAATATGGTGTTTTAAATACTAATCATCTCATCCTTTTATTCTCTGTTTAAACACTTATTAAGTCTTTTTAAAAACCATAAAATTGTTTAACAAAATTTCAGGACTAAACAAAAAAGGCTGCCTTTTCAGACAGCCTTTAATTCTTTTTAAGGTAAATTATAAATTGTAATTATTTTCCATTGAATTAAAAAAGTTTTCAAGCTCATTTTCAAGCTTATCAAAACCACTTTCTAAGTAAGTTTCGATATCTATTTTAGAACCATCTTCAAAAACTATACGAATATTAGGATCTTCACCTGTTTCTGTTTTCTCAACATATTTGTTATTTTCCCAAACAGTATATTTATTGGTATAAGGTTTCATATAAATTTCTCCTTTACCAATTTTAGCGTTTCTATCTGTGTAATAAACAGATGTAGTCCAATGTTTATTAGTTAAAATAGCCCAATCACTATCATTTTTAATGTTATCTGATCCACCTTTTGAACGAATTTCATCTGTAAATGCTTGTACATTTGCAGAAGTTTCAAGTTTAACATTTAACACTTGAAAATATCCACTCACAGAAGTAATCACTTTATTCATATCTTCTGGTTTTTCAACATTTGTTTCTAAATTTTCTAAATTAGACTTTTTGAAATTTCCAGCCATAGAACATCCCATAGCTAATACATTTTTACCGTTGTGTGTAAATGCAAATTTTGAACTAGCATTTGAAGAAGAAGAATTCATATCAAGAGAGAAATTGAAATTTTCTACTTTAAGAGTTGAAACTAAAGATGTAGGAATACCTTCTGAATCATATCCTGCTTTGAAATCAAAGGCTAAATAATTTACTTTATCAATATCTAACTTAGCACTAATTTTATATGGCATATTGCCCTTTAATTCATCAGCAGCTACATTACCTGTGTAAGGTGTATAATCAATCGTATACGAAGCATTATTACTTAAATTTTGCTTAGTAGATGGAAATTTAAATACCAAAGAATTTCCAGTTACAAAGTCCCATTTTTTAGTGCTTATATTCCAAGTATATGTACCTTTAGCATCGTTAAATAACGTTTCTAGAGTTTCATCATTCTTAAGAGATTTAGTTTGTTTCATTGCTGAATAAACAACTTCAACATCTCCAGTTTCCTGAAATTTAGTCAATGAATTTAAAATTGTTGTTGGCATAAAAGTGGTCGCATTCAATTTTTCCATTGGATCATTTTGATCCACCAATTCAGAAAAATGAATGATATTATTAATCACATTCATGTTTTTTGCTTCATCCATTTCTTTGATTACATCTAAACCTGTTTGCTGTAGATTAGATTTATTCTGTTCAGGTGTGTAATTAATTACTGGACCTGTACCTGAACCTGTAGTGGTGGTGGTTGAAGTTTTAGTATCTTTTTTACAAGAATACATAAACGAAGCAACTGTTAAACAAGAGGCAAAATAGATTAGTTTTTTCATATAAATTATTTTAAAATGATGACAAATCTAATCTTTTTCCAACAAAAAATCAATTATATAAGTATTTATAGGAATCTATTTATCAGTGTACTTTTGCAAATTAAAATTATTCTTTCAATGTTAGTTTTCTTTAATTTATTAATTTTGAAATTTGTTTTAATAAGAAATCTGATAATGTACTTTAAACTTAATTTTAAAGTTTTATATGTTTATATCTCTTTATCAGTACTTTTACTTAGCAATTCATCTTTTAGTCAAATCAGCAAACAATATATTTTAGTTGACAATCAATCTTTAAATACAGTTGAAAGATATGATGTGTATGTTGAAGGTAAATTGATAAACAAAGATTCTGTTTTTATTTCGAATTTATTTTTAAAAGATACATTTCCAAAAAAAATAAAAATACATCCCGAAGGCTATAAAAAGCTATCTTTTAATCAAACAATTAATGATACCATAATTAAAGTCATTAAAATATCTCCAGACCTTAAAGTATTTAAAACAATAACCATAAAAAAAAGAAATAATCTAGAATTTGGAAAAATTGATTTGTCCAATGAAGATATCAGTAAAATACCAACTTTCTTAGGTGAAAATGATTTAATTAAATCAATACAACTTCTTCCAGGAATTCAATCAGCAGGAGATGGAAATGGCATCTATGTTAGAGGTGGTGGTATGGATCAAAATTTGGTTCTTTACGATGATGTTCAACTATACAATTTCTCTCATCTCTTTGGTTTTTTATCTGTTTTTAACTCTAAATCTATATCAAAAGTTAGAGTTTACAAAGGAGGTACTCCATCTAACTATGGAGGAAGAATTTCATCAGTAATAAGCATTCATAGTCAAAAAGGAGATTATAAAAAATGGACAGGAGAATCTAACCTAGGAATTCTAGCTTCAAGTTTTATGATAAGTGGACCCACAAAAAAAGACACGTCAAGTATCCTTTTCGCAGTAAGAAGAACGTATGTTGATTTAATAAATAAATCTATATCGAAAAACAGTGACTATCAAACCGAATACTATTTTTACGATGTGAATCTAAATTATAATTTAAAGATTAACAAAAATAACGATATATGTTTATCTGGCTTATTAACAAAAGATGACTTCATTTATAATGATAGAAAATCAAATGCTTTTCAAAATAATATGAGTTGGAATAATAAACTTATTTCTATGAATTGGAATTCTTTGATTAAAGAAAATTTAACATTTCATAGTACTTTAGGTTATGTTGACTATGACTTAAAATTTGGAGCTGGAATCTACAATTATAAGTTAAATCTTTTCTCAAGAATTAAAGACTTTACATCAAAACAAAAATTTGTATTTAAAAATAAAAATTACACATCACAATTAGGTTTTGAATATAACAACCATAATATTTTACCAAATAATTTTAATTTGGATGGGGAAAAAGGAACTAAATATCTTAAGAAATCAAATCTATATTCAAATGACTATAATATATTTTTTGATCAAACATTTATAATCTTAGATAAACTTCAGATCAATGCAGGACTTAGATATGTATTTTATAATCAAAAAGGACCTTATTCAAAATATTTTTATAATTCAAGTAATCAATTAGATTCGTTACTTTATTCACCAAATGAAACTATATTTAGTTATCAAAATCCTGAACCTAGAATTCAAATTGAATATAACTTAAATAATCAGAAAAGAATATATGCTTCTTTTACAAAAATGTATCAGTATATACATTTAGCACCTGTATCTTCTATTTCATTACCTACAGACACTTGGGTTCCTTCAAGCGCTTTAATAAAACCACAAATTGCAAATCAATACTCAATAGGTTATGCAGATGAAATCAAAAAATATAATTTAAATTTCACAACAGAGCTTTATTATAAAAAAATGGAAAATCAGATTGAGTACAAAGATGGGGCAATGTCGGTATTAAGTATTCAAAATGCATTTGATGAAAATTTTTATTTTGGTTCAGGTGAATCATTTGGTATTGAATTTTTAATAAAAAAAGAAATCGGTAAATGGGATGGATGGATGGGATACACGCTATCAAAATCAATTAGGAATTTTGATGCTATTTCAGATGGGAAAACATTTTACGCAAAAAATGATCGAAGACATGATTTATCAACCGTGATAAACTATGAATACAACAAAAGATTAGATTTTTCTCTTGTTTTTGTATTTAAATCTGGTAATGCGATGACTATTCCTACATCTCGTTATTTTATACAAGATAATATTGTAAATACTTATGGCGCTAAAAATAGTTATAGAATTCAACCATATAATAGATTAGATATTTCAGTTAACTACAAATTAAAAAATTTAGGTAGATTCAAAAATGTGGTTAATTTTTCTATTTATAACATCTATGCTAGACAAAATCCTTTTTACATCTATTATGAAACAGCAATTAATCTAAAGAAGTTTTTTATTGAAACAAAAGCAAAACAAGTATCCTTATTCACTATACTACCATCGATATCATGGAGATGCGAATTTTAATTTTATTGTTTTATACTTCCATTTTGGCATTCTCGTGTTCAAAAGAAATTGAAATTAAAGAAGATCAAAAAGGAGATCAACTAGTGGTAGAAGGTTATATCGAAAACGATAAATACGCTAAAGTTTATTTAACCAAATCTACTAACTACTTCACCAAAATAGATACCACTAATTTTATGAAGTTATTAGCAAATACTGCAAAAGTTACTGTTTACAGTGGTGATCAATTTGAAATTCTAACTTTAGTAAAGGATAAAAAAAAGTTTCCCCTTTTTTATTATGAAGGCTCTGAAATAAAAGGGGAAATAGGAAAGGAATATCGAATAAAAGTTGAATTAGAAGGAAAAACGTATGAATCAACTACATCAATTACTAAGCCTGTAGAAATAAAATTATTAACTTATTTTAGCAAAGCAAACAACGCAAACAACAACTTTTTAAATCTCTCATTTAAAGATCCTGGTGAAGAACAAAACTATTATAAAATTTATACTAAAAGAATAGGTAAAGATTTAGACTTTAAACCTTGTTATTTATCAACTTTTAATGATTTTGGATTTAATGGTAAAGTTTTTGACTTCGAAATCTTAAGTAGTTACTCACCTGTTGTTGATTCAGACAGTGAACGTTTTTTTTTAAAGGGTGATTCTGTCATCGTTAAACTTTGTACAATGGAGAAAAAAAACCACGAATATTGGAAAAATATAGAAGCACAAATAGCTATTTCAGCAAATCCTTTTGGACTTTCAAATAATAATCCAATTTCACTATTTTCAAATAATGCATTAGGTGTTTGGTGTGGTATGGGAACAAGTTATGGTATAATTAAAGTTAAGTAATTGTAATTCCTAAGAAAACATTCATTAGTTCCAAAATAATTAACAATTAACCTATCATAAATTAAAAACTACCAAAGAATTAGCATTCTTTTATCATTTATTTTTGCTCCAAACAAAAATCTATGTCAAAAGAAAAAACCAATTACGGAGCCCTATTTACTTTAATATCTGTATTCTTTTTTTGGGGATTTATTGCTGCTGGTAATAGTGTATTTATACCATTTTGTAAACACTATTTTGTATTAGATCAATTTCAAAGTCAGCTAATTGATTTCGCATTCTATTTTGCTTATTACATTGGAGCATTAGTGCTTTTCATAATTGGTACTGGAAAAGGAAGTGATCCTGTAGCAAAATGGGGTTATAAAAACAGTATCGTTTATGGGTTACTTTTTTCTGCATTAGGAGCAGGAGCTATGATTATTTCAGTGTACAATAATGTTTTTACAGGAATGTTATTTGGTTTATTCATTGTGGCGCTTGGATTTTCACTACAACAAACAGCAGCAAATCCGTTTATGATTTCCCTGGGTGATGAAAGCACAGGTTCGAACCGTATCAGTTTAGGAGGAGGTATCAATAGTTTAGGTACAACTATTGGACCATTAGTAGTAGCACTTGCGTTATTTGGTTCAGCAACAGTTTCAGAAGAAGATATTCAGTCATTGAGTCTTGATAAAGTAATTATCCTTTATATATGTGTAGGATTATTATTTGTTGGTATTGCAGCCCTTTTTGGATTTTCTAAAAAATTACCATCTGGAAAAAATGAAGAAAAAATAGAGGGTGCTTCTAAAGCACTTCGTTCTTTATTAATTATTACTGGATTATTAATTATATGTTTTGCGCCTGTATTTACAAGTTATAAAAGTGAAAAAGCGATTCAAATTTTAAATAAAGAAGAACAAATCAAGAAACTAGAAAGTTTAGTTTCGAATTCTAACACCATAGCAATTCTTGAAAACGAAATTATTAAACTAAGAGAACCACTTGAAAAAGAACGTATGATTTGGTTGAGTTTAGGTTTAGCAGTGGTAGTGATTGGATTATTAGTTTCATTAAGTCGCTCAAAGAAAAATCCAAATGGATGGGGAGCAATGCAATATCCACAACTTATTTTGGGAATGTTAGCCATTTTTATTTATGTTGGTGTTGAAGTTGCCGTAGGTAGTAATTTAGGAGAATACCTCAAACACCAAATGAAATTAAATGCTTCTCAAATAGCACCCTATGCAGCTTTGTATTGGGGAAGTTTGATGATAGGTCGTTGGGCAAGTGCAATACACGCATTTGAATTGAAAGAAAAATCGAAACATATCCTAACCATATTAGTTCCGTTTGTTGCTTTTGGAGTTGTGTTAGGTTTAACTGCTCTAGCCGGACACGATGTAAGTAATTTATATGCTTATATAGTTTGTGTTGTGATTCAAATCCTTGGTTTTTATTTTGGCAAAAATAAACCTGCACGTACCTTAATGATATTTAGCTTACTAGGGCTTATCGCTACTATCATTGGATTTACAACAAGTGGAATTGTTTCTGTTTATGCACTATTAAGTATTGGATTATTTTGTTCTATCATGTGGCCTTGTATTTTTTCGTTAAGCTTAGGAGGACTCGGAAAATACCAAGCACAAGGTTCAGCATTTCTTATTATGATGATTTTGGGAGGGGCTATCATTCCACCACTTCAAGGAAAATTAAGCGATATTATTGGTATTCAACCATCATTTATTATAGGAACAATTTGCTTTATATATCTGGCTTTCTTTGCATTTATGGTTAAACGTATGCTTAACAAACAAGGAATAATTTTCTAGTAATTATTTAAAACAAATCTAAATAAGAACTTATCGTCGCTTACTTTGTTGTAACTATTAAATTTGTTGTCAATTATTAAAAATTTTTAACTAAAATGAGTAAATCTGTGTTATTAAAGTCCTCATTAGCCAAAAAATATTGGATGGCTTTGACAGGATTGTTCCTCTGCCTATTCTTGGTGGGACATTTACTAGGTAACCTGCAATTGATTTTCAAAGCAGGTGAAGAAGGAAGAAGATCGTTTAATGAGTATGCGTACTTCATGGCTCATAATCCATTAATCAAGGTGATGTCATATTTGACATATATCTCGATTTTATTCCATGCAATCGATGGTATTTTATTAACTATCGAAAACAAAAAAGCTAGACCAGTAAATTATGCTTACAACAACCCGAAAGCTAATTCTCGTTGGGAATCAAGAAACATGGCGCTTTTAGGAAGTTTAGTATTAATTTTTATTGCTTCTCACATGGCACATTTTTGGTACAAAGCAAAAGTGAAAAGTGATATGAAGTTACATACAATTTCTGTATCCGCACCTGGTTCGCAAGAAGCTCAAGAATTGTACATAACTACCAATGGAAGTTATTTACCTGTGCAAGGTGTTAAAGTAAAAAATCATACTGAATTTTATGAACCTACGGTTGATATAAAATTAGGTGAAGGGTATAAAGACTTACATTCAGTTGTAAAAGCATTTTTTTCAGGAAAAGAAACAAATGGTGTACCAGGAAATTCGTTGGCTCTAGCAGCAGTTATTTTTTATGTAGTATCAATGATTGTATTGTCTTACCACTTAATGCACGGATTCGCATCTGCATTCCAGTCCTTAGGTTTAAGACATCCAAAATACACGAATTTGATTGCTAACACTGGTAAAATATTTGCCTTTGTTATTCCATTTGCATTTGCAATTATTCCTGTATTATTATACATCAAAGGATAATAACATTAAATTGAAGAAACTATGTCAGTATTAGATTCAAAAATACCAGAAGGTCACATTTCAGAGAAATGGACTAACCATAAAAATCATTTGAAATTAGTTGCTCCAAACAACCGTCCTAAAATCGATGTTATCGTTGTAGGTACAGGATTAGCAGGAGCATCAGCTGCTGCATCTTTAGGTGAGATGGGGTACAATGTTAAAGCATTTTGTTTCCAAGATTCTCCAAGACGTGCACACTCAATTGCAGCTCAAGGAGGTATTAACGCTGCTAAAAATTACCAAAATGATGGTGATAGCGTTTACCGTTTATTTTACGATACAATCAAAGGTGGGGATTACAGAGCACGTGAAGCAAATGTTCATCGTTTAGCTGAAGTTTCTGGTAACATCATTGACCAATGTGTTGCTCAAGGTGTTCCTTTTGCACGTGAATATGGTGGTTTACTAGACAATCGTTCATTTGGTGGTACTCAAGTACAACGTACATTTTACGCAGCTGGTCAAACTGGTCAGCAATTATTATTAGGTGCTTATTCAGCTTTATCAAGACAAATCGGATTGGGTCGTGTAAAAATGTATAACCGTCACGAAATGTTAGAATTGGTAAAAGTTGATGGTAAAGCTCGTGGTATTATTGCTCGTAACTTAGTTACCGGTGAATTAGAAAGACATTCTGCACACGCAGTAGTTTTAGCAACAGGTGGTTACGGAAACGTATATTTCCTTTCTACAAATGCAATGGGAAGTAATGTAACAGCGGCGTGGAAAGTACACAAACAAGGTGCTTATTTTGCTAACCCTTGTTATGTTCAAATCCACCCTACTTGTATACCTGTTCATGGAACAAACCAATCTAAATTAACGTTAATGTCTGAGTCTTTACGTAACTCAGGACGTATTTGGGTTCCAAAGAAAAAAGAAGATGCTGAAGCAATCAGAGCTGGAAAATTAAAACCTACTCAAATTGCTGAAGAAGATAGAGATTATTATTTAGAGAGAAGATATCCTGCGTTTGGAAACTTAGTACCACGTGATATCGCTTCAAGAGCAGCGAAAGAAAGATGTGATGCTGGATTCGGAATCGAAGCGAATGACACTAACGAAGGTGTATACTTAGATTTCTCTACAGAAGTAAAAAATAAAGGAAAACAAGCTGCTTATGCTGCTGGTGACCACAATCCTTCTGAAGAAAAAATCACACAATTAGGTAAAAAATGGTTGGAAGAAAAATATGGTAACTTATTCCAGATGTATGAAAAAATCACTGGAGAAAACCCATATGAAACTCCTATGAAAATTTATCCTGCAGTTCACTACACAATGGGTGGAGTTTGGGTTGATTACAACTTACAATCTTCTATTCCAGGATGCTTTGTTACTGGTGAAGCGAACTTCTCAGACCACGGAGCTAACCGTTTAGGTGCTTCTGCTCTAATGCAAGGATTGGCAGATGGATATTTCGTATTACCATATACGCTTTCTAACTATTTAGCTGATGATATTCGTACAGGAAAAATCTCTACGGATTTACCTGAATTCGAAGCAGCTGAAAATAATGTAAAAACTCAAATCGAGAAATTCATCAACAATAAAGGAACAAAATCTGTAGACTACTACCACAAAAAATTAGGATTAATTATGTGGAATAAAGTAGGAATGGGAAGAAGTGAAGAAGGATTGAAAGAAGCAATCGCAGAAATCGATGCTTTAAAAGCTGAATTCCATAGTAATGTATATGTTCCCGGTGACGCTAATGAATTGAATCCTGAATTAGAGAAAGCACTTCGTGTTGCTGACTTTATAGAATTAGGTCAATTAATGGCTAAAGATGCTTTACAAAGAAATGAATCTTGTGGTGGTCACTTCCGTGAAGAGTATCAAGATGCTGAAGGTGAAACATTACGTGATGATGAAAACTTCAAATTCGTTGGTGCTTGGGAATACAAAGGAGAGGATATCAAAGAAGAAGTATTACACAAGGAAGAATTGAAATACGAATTCATTAAGATAGCAGCGAGAAATTACAAATAGTAAATAGTAGTTAGGCAATAGGCATTAGAAATGAGTGAAGTTAAGTCATATAAAGATTTACTTATTTGGCAGAAAGGAATAGAGCTAACTGAGAAAGTGTATCAGCTTGTTAAATCTTTCCCAAATGAAGAATTATATGCTTTGACTTCACAAATTAAAAGATGTACCATTTCAATCCCAAGTAATATAGCAGAAGGATACGGAAGAAAATCTACAAAAAATTATATACAATTTTTAAGAATTTCTAGAGGTTCGCTTTTTGAATTGGAAACTCAACTAATTATTGCTAACAAATTAAACTACATTACTGATAAAGAAATTGCAGATACAATTTTCAACTTGATAGAAGAAGAAGGTAAAATGTTAAATTCCTTTATCAAAAAACTAGATATTGATTCAAAAATTAATGTTTAATGCAATAAGTACTAGGAACTAATGCCTATTGCCTATTGCCTAAAAGCTAAAAAACATGGCAGCAAAAACTATAAATATTACCTTAAAAATTTGGAGACAAAAAAACTCTAAAACGGAAGGTAAATTAGAAACATACAAATTAGATAACGTTTCTACAGCAAGTTCATTTTTGGAAATGTTAGACCAATTGAATGAGCAATTAATAAATGAACAAAAAGAGCCTGTAGCATTCGATCATGATTGTCGTGAAGGAATATGTGGTATGTGTTCATTATACATTAATGGACGTGCTCATGGACCTGATACAGGTACTACTACTTGTCAGTTACACATGCGTATGTTTAACGATGGAGATACTATTTATGTAGAGCCATGGAGATCTAGAGCATTCCCTATTGTAAAAGACTTAATAGTTGATAGAAGTGCGTTTGATCGAATTCAACAAGCAGGTGGTTTCGTATCAGTAAATACATCAGGAAGAACAATGGATGCTAACGCAATTCCAGTGCCAAAAGATGATGCTGACAAAGCATTCGAAGCTGCTGCTTGTATCGGTTGTGGAGCCTGTGTTGCTACATGTAAGAATGGATCTGCAATGTTATTTGTAGGTGCGAAAGTATCTCAATATGCATTATTACCACAAGGGCAAGTAGAAGCTACACAAAGAGCATTAAACATGGTTCGTCAAATGGATGAAGAAGGATTCGGTAACTGTACAAACACAGGAGCTTGTGAAATTGAATGTCCAAAAGGAATTTCCTTAGATAACATCGCAAGACTTAATAGAGAATTTTTAAAAGCATCTTTGAAGTCAGAAAAATAAATCTTAAACCAAATTTAGCTAAGGGTGTCCAGTTCAAACTGAGACACCCTTTTTATTTTAAGAAAGGATATGAAATAAAGAAAATTTGAAGAATTAGATAAAAGTGAAATAATGAAATTAGACTACTAAACAGTTTACTTCTAATAGAGAAAGAAGAAAAATAATAGATAATAAGAATATATATATATATCAAATATAAATATCTAACAGAAGGATTAAATAAAAAAATCCCAGCAAATAATACTGGGATTCAAAAATATAACTTGAATTAAAATTTACTCTTTAGCCGATGACTCCGAACCAGAAGTTTCAGTAGCTACAACTTTCTTATCACGTGTTTTACCAATTGTAAGATTAAAACCAAAAGCAACTGAAGCTGCTCTAGCAGCCTGATAATTAAGCGCTGAAATTAAATTGTCGGTTAAAATATAAAACCCTCTTATACGAAATCCAAGACCTACATTTGTAAAAGAACCAGCATACATACCATAATTTAAAGTCATGCTTAACCAATGACTAACTGATAAAGTAGAAGAAAGGATTAAACCTGGTCTATAAGAAGAATTGTAAATTTCATTGTACCAAGTAGCACCAGAAGATAAATACTTATTCCAAATATAATCTCCACCCAAATAAACCCTAGTTGGTAATCCAGTAAAATAGGACTCAGAAGATTTCCCTGTTTTAAAAATGGAAGACAGAGAATCACCTATAGAAGTAGTACTAGTTTTTTTATCTAAAGCATCATTTAAATTAACACCACCAAACTTTAAATTAAAAGGTTGTACTTGATAATTAGCAATTCCTTCTTTCCATTTAATAAAACCTAAATCAATCACACTTGCTTTTAATTGTATTTGCTCAGACAAATTAAAAGTAGCTCCTAAATCAAAACTTAAACCAAAATTTGAAAAATCATACGCCATTTTAGCAAAACGCATGTAATCTAAGGACTTAGTGTATTCTTTATCAGCAAATATTGCTGTATTAGAAGACTTAACATCTACCTGACCATCAATCTCTAAACTAAAATTTGTCGTATCTGTTAAAATACCGAATTTAGTATTTGTAGCAGAAGCGTTAGCTAATCCTGATAGTAATTTCACTCTTCCCCCTACTGATAACCTTTCATCAACTTGACGGGTATATCCTAATCCATATTCAATATAAGAAAGTAAAGATGCTCCTAACCCATCAAAACTTGCTCTTTGTCCAGCTAAAGTACCACCATTACCTTGAATTAAAAACTTAAATAAATCTGTACCGAAACCAATTTCTGTATTCAAACGATGGTTTATATCTAGGGTGAAATAATTTTGCTTTACTTTAAAACCGAATGCAAAAATTTGATTTGTTAAATCTACACCAAGATAAGTCTTCTTTCCCATTCTATTATAAAATGATTCACTATTATTGATCTCTAATGAATCACCTGTTGCATTGGGAACTAAAATCTCATTAATAGCAGCTATTCTATTAGTAATCTGAATATTTTGTGTACCAATAAGTGGAAGAAAAGACATAAAGAATTTAGACTCAGGCATAACAGCTGGGTTTACTCTGTATGTATAAGGAGTTTTTAAAGAAGCTAATGTTACATTTCTCTGTGCTTCAACTCTAATAGAAACAACTAAAAATATTGTAAGTAAAAATATAATGTTTTTCATAAAAATAGGAATTATAAATTTTTAGGGATACCTAGTTTCCCTTCAACGATACCAAAAACTTTAATTTCTAAACCATAATAATCATACAAGGTAACTGCCTTTGATTTATTGCCTTTATTGAATGTATCAAAAGAGCAAAAGATATTGATCTTTTTTGCATTTTTTAAATAAGGGATGTATGATTTATCAATATCAATAGAGAAAGGCTTAAAAGGAACTTTATTAACATCTGATTCAGGAAGTATATAAGATTCTGTATTAGCATCATATACTAACTCTGGTGACTGTAAAAATTTACCTTTAAAAATATTTAATGTATCGTTACCAATCTTAATCACATTATCAAATTCATCATAAAAAAGAACCTTAAAATCAACATCAATTGGTAATGTATTTTTAAAACTTAAATTTAGTTTTAACGATGAAAGCATATCTATTCCTTCACTAGGTAAAGAAAGCGGAATAAGTTTTTTAGATGAGAAAGTATAATTTGCATAACCTGTTAATGGTAACGTGATTTCTGCATCAAGTGAAACACTACTTGATTTTTTTATAAAATTAACAGTACTCGGAGTACTTCCACTATTTACAGCAATTTTACCACCAATTATAATGCCCTTAGAATCAGAAGACAAAAGTTTTTCGAAACTATCTACAGTATTCTTACTCAATTCTAATGTACCTGTTGCTGGTTGGTCATTAACATTTAAAGGATATGGAAAAATATAAGGTTGGTTCTTGTTATAAATCAGAGAAGTGGGCAATGGATTTGAGTTGGTTAATAGTTTAAAATTATCTAAATTAAGTGAAACAGGAATACCAAAACCATTCGTAACAGATAGTTTTATAGTAGGATTAGTAACTCCAAATTTACCAGCTATATTAAAATCAGAGTTTCCAGAATTACTAAACTTAGGTATCTCAATTGTATCAGGTTTTAAATCTGGAACTTTCAATTGTCCAAAATAGCCTTGAATTGATTCAAAATCTACTTCTTCCATTGAGACACCTAGAGAAATTTTATCCGTTGATACAATATCTTTAGCAATTGGAACAAGAATTAAATCATCAATTGAAAAAGTAAGTTTTCCTGTGGAAAAATTAGCTTCATAACCAGCTAAGTCAATAACCATAGAAGTTTGACCAGGTTTGTAAACTAGAGAATCCTGTAGTTTCTTCGAATTTTTAGTAATGTCATTAAAAGTAAATTTCAAAATAGTAGTATGAGGAAGACCTTGACTAACATTAACTTTGATTTTCCCTTTAGAAAATTTAATATTGCTTAATTTAAATTCCTTAGGTAAATCAGAGCCATTTGAAAAATTCAGATCAATAGATTGGTTAAGTTGTATAGAAGGATCTTTGTCTTTTAAAATATCTAAAATTCTGAATCGAACGCCCACATTATATTTAGCAAGTGTATTAATCAAATTCAAATCAGTAGAATTAAGTCTATCAAAACTATAAATTGTCTGTACAGGCAGCGTATTAAAATTTGGTATTTTAACGGCATCAGCAATACTAAATCCTGTTACTGATTGTTTTATTTTAAACTGTAATAGAGGTCTTTTAGATGGATCTAAATACTTAGATGTAGAATCCGATTGATTTAAAATATCGCTAATTTTAAACTTTGCCTGTGCTACAGGTAATGCAAATTTTGGATTCCAAAACGAAGAAGAAAGCTTATTATACTCTACTTTTTTACAAGCAACTATAAGCATCCCTAGGATTAAAAATTTTAAAAACTTCATAAAATTTAATTAAAAACAGAACAAATTTAGTTTTAATAAACTAAAAAACAATAAAAAATTGTAACTTGCATTTGATTTTAACTTTTTAACAACCAATTGTATGAGAAAATTAATACTTTCGATTTTTACTTTTGCTTTGAGTACATCTGCTTATTTTAGCCAATGTAATGTTTCTATAAATGCTAACAAGGCAAAATTTTGCTCTGATGAAAAAGGAATTCTTACAGCAAAAACAGCTGATTCAAAAAGAATACCTGACTATTCAGAGTCCAATAAAATTTTTGATATTAAAGATCTAAAATTGACACCAGATATTATAGGTCTAATTAATAAAGGTTACATGACTGGGATTTCTTATCCTATTGATACTGTGAAAGGTTCTTTTACAATGCCTATACCTAATATTCAGTTAAAAAATGCTATAATTACCAGTGGTAAACTTAAGATAGCTATAGAAACAGATCTTAAACAAGATTTAACTGTTTATTTCCAACTTCCTTATTTCAAGATTAACAGTAAACCATTAACGGATTCTATCGTAATCAAAGCAGGGAATATTGCGACTGGATTATTAACTTTTTCTAGTGAAATAGATTTAAAAAATGCAGTAGTAGATTTTTCAGCAGGCGACCCAAAACTTTCAAATGTAATTTATTACAAAATCCGTCCTTCATTTAAAATAAGTACCAAAATTTTAACTGGAACTGAAATAGGAAATTTACAATTGTCTCTATCTAATCTAGAGTTTACTGAAAATGCAAAATATGAATGGTTCTTAGATAACACTTCTCTAAATAATGAAATTACGCCAACAATTGAAGTAACAAAAGGTGGTACTTACAAAGTAAAAACGACATCTAGCTGTGGAACAGGTGAAAATTCAATACAAATAACTGTAATTGAAAGACCATCTAAAGATGTGAAAGTAGATGGAAAATTAACTTTCTGTGATGGTGATTCTGTTAAATTAAGCGCTCTTGGTATCGGATCATTTAAATGGAACAATAGCTCTACAAATTCAAGTATTATCGTTAAAAAAACAGGTACTTACAATGTTATTAAAACAAATGATATTTGTACTTCAACAAGTGATCCAATCAATGTTACAGTTAATCCTAATCCTATTGTTAAATTAAACCGCAAGGATACTACTATTGTTATTGGTTCTAAATTAACATTAAAAGCTACTGGTGCAAAAGAATACCTTTGGAATAATCAATCTAAATTAGATTCAATCGTTTTAAAAGAAGCTGGGAAGTATTCAGTTGTTGGAAAAAATGAATATGGTTGTTCTAACTCCGTAAACTTTGAACTAAAATTAAGAGAAAAAGGGGTAGGACTTGAAATTTTAAATGCTTTACATTTAAATATCTCTCCAAACCCAGTAAGTGAAATCTTAACTGTAACAGTAGACAACTTCAAAAATAATGCTTTGTCAATTGTAGATTTAAAAGGGAATCAAATCTTAACTCAACCATTGACTGATAACAAAACAGAAATCAATGTAAATTCTTTTGCTAAAGGAATTTATTTAGTAAATATTTCAGATAACGCAAATACTGTTTTAAATACGAAACGATTTGTAGTTGAATAATACAATGAATAACTTTTAAATCCCATAATTTGATTATGGGATTTTTTTATTTATAAAAAATCAAAATATAACGCCTATGAAAAAGTATCTACTTGTAACTATGATTACATTGATTAACTTAAGTGTTTTTGGTCAATGCATAGTAAACTTAACAACGACAAAAAATACTATTTGTCCCGGAGAAAAAACAACACTTATTGCAAATTCTTCAGAAGTAAAATCAATACCTAATTTATCTGATACAAGAAAGGTGTTTGATATGAAAGATGCAAAATTAAGTCCTGATATTATTAATCTTATTAAAATGGGAGCTTTAACCGGAATATCATACCCAATGGATACTGTGAAAGGGGTTTTCAATCTTTCTCTACCAGGTATTCAGCTTAAAAACGCACTTATTTCAAGTGGAAAACTCACCATAAGTTTAGAGACAGATTTAAAACAAGATATGACTGTTTATGTAGAATTACCGTATTTCAAAGTAAACGGATTATCTTTAAAAGATTCGATAATAATTAACGGTAGTAGTGTACAAAACACTACTGGGATGTCAACTTTTTCAAAAGTAATAGACATCACAAATGCAAGTGCCGATTTTACTTCAGGAAATCCTACTCTTTATAATACGATTACTTATAAAGTAAAGCCTAAAATGAAAATCACCACAAGAATCCTAACTGGAACTGAGATTGGAAATCTAAAAATGGATTTAAAGGATTTAATTTTGACAGAGAACACAACTTATAGCTGGCAATTTAATAACACTCTTTTACAAGGTAAAAACACTCCAAATATTGAGGTGACAGAACCAGGAACTTATAAAGTAACATCCGTATCAAATTGTGGTACAGCAGAAAATACATTAGTTATATCAAAAGCAGTTACCCCATCAAATAAAATAAATGTTATTGGTAACTTAACATTCTGTGAAGGAGATTCTGTAAAACTATCTGCTGATGGTATAGGTACTTATACCTGGTCGAACAATAAGACTACCAATGGAATTGTAGTTACTACACCTGGTACATTTTCCTTAAATATCAAAAATGACTACTGTACTGTGAGTAGCGATCCTATTGTAGTTAATGTAATCCCTAAACCTTCTACGAAAGTGAATGTATTTGGTAACTTGAATTTATGTGAAGGCGAATCAGTTAAATTATCAGCAGAGGGTATTGGTACTTATACATGGTCGAACAATGAAACTTCCAAAGAAATTGTAGTAACAAAATCTGGTTCATATTCATTAAACATCAAAAACAACTTTTGTAGTGTGAATAGTACTCCTATCGTTGTTAATATGATCGCTAAACCTTCAAATAAAGTAAACGTTAATGGTAATCTTACATTTTGTCAGGGAGATTCAGTGAAATTATCTGCGGATGGTATAGGATCTTATATGTGGTCGAATGCTAAAACTACCAAAGAAATAGTTGTAAAAGATGCTGGTAATTATACTTTAAATATCAAAAATGACTACTGTAACGTTAATAGTACACCAATTGTTGTAAATGTGATTGCAAAACCGTCAAACAAAGTAAACGTTAGTGGTAATCTTACATTTTGTCAGGGAGATTCAGTGAAATTATCTGCAGATGGTATGGGATCATATATGTGGACGAATGGTAAAACTAGCAAAGAAATAGTTGTAAAAGATGCTGGTACATATACATTAAATATTAAAAATGACTATTGTAATGTAAACAGTTCACCGATTGTTGTAAGTGTTAACTCGAAGCCTTCTAATAAAGTAAATGTATCTGGAAATCTAACTTTCTGTGAAGGAGATTCAATTATTTTAGATGCAGTAGGAGAAGGAACATATAAATGGTCTAATGGAAGTTCGAACAAAAGCATTATTGTTAAAGAGCCAGGTAAATATACTGTTACAATAACAAAATATTTTTGTTCAGCAGTAAGTGATATCATTGTAGCTAATACAAATCCAAAACCAATTTTAAAATTTAATTACAAAGACACAACGATTAATAATGGAGAGAAATTAACATTAAAAGTATCAGGAGCAAAAGAATACCTTTGGAATGATCAATCTAAATTAGATTCTGTTGTTATAAAAGATGCTGGTAAATATACAGTTATAGGGAAAAACGATCTTGGATGTAAGAATACAGCAAGTTTTGAATTAAAATTTAGTGGAAAAGAAGTAGGTATTAATAAAGTAAATGAACTCTATCTAAGCATTTCCCCTAATCCAGTGAGCGAAATTTTAACAGTTTCTTTAGAAAATTATAAAAACAATTCTTTGACAATTTTAGATTTAAAAGGAAATCAAATTTTAACTCAACCTTTAGTTGATTATAAAACTGAAATCAATGTAAATTCTTTTGCTAAAGGAATTTATTTAGTAAGTATTACAGATAACACAAATACTGTTTTAAATACGAAACGTTTTGTAGTTGAATAATCATTCGAAAAACCAAAAATTAAATAAGGTGTTCAAAATCGGACACCTTATTTTTTTGTCTACGCAACATTTTATCTATTTTGCCGTTTGAAATTATATGCGATTTTTAGCTTTTTTGATTCTTATTGTTTTGAGTTCGATCTCTTTTGGTCAACGACAAAATGTTTTATCAAGGAGTGAATTGGGAATGATTGCAGGTGGCATGTATTATATAGGTGATTTAAACTCTTTCCAACATTTTAAATTAACTCAACCAGCTGGTGGTATTTTTTATAAATTTAACATCAATGGTCGTTTGGCATTTCGTATTGAAGGGGTATATGGTTCAATTCAAGCGGATGATAAACTTTCTACTGAATCAACTATAAAAAATCGCAATTTAAATTTTTCTTCAACAATTAAAGAACTTGGTTTAGGAATGGAATTCAATTATTTTCCATTTCAAATAGGAAATAAAAACTACCGTGGAACAGGTTATATGTTTGCAGAAATTGCCTTTTTTCAAATGGAACCAACAACAACATTTGAAGGACAAACCTATCAATTACGAACACTTGGAACAGAAGGACAAAATACATCCTTAAATACTTTAGATTATTATTCTCAGAATCAACTAGCCTTACCAATAGGAATTGGTTTTAAATATCCAATAGCTCGAAGATTGTGTATAGGTGGTGAATATGGGATTCGTTATATTTTTACCGATTACCTAGATGATATTGGTAGTGACAGATATGTTGATGCAGGAAAATTATCCATAGAATCTAGTAAACTCGCTGCAAAACTTTCAAATCGTTCACTCAACCAAAATCCATATGGAATAAGGGGTAATGAAGGCACTAGAGATTGGTACTTTTTCTTTGGTTTAACGTTGAGTATGAATCTCGGAAATCCGGATGAATGCTTTAAGCATTAAACTCACTCTTCATTCTAAAACAAGTCATAAACAAGGTTCCAAACATGATCGAAGCAAATAATAAGTGAGCCGTTTGAACTAATCCAGGCATATCAGCATAGGCTAGCAAAATACCTGAAACCAATTCTATTACTAATACATAGACCGATGTATTGATAATTTTCAATTGATGATTCTTTCTATTCACCCAAAACAAATAACCCATCATTACAAGCACCAACCAAGAAAAACTACGATGAATTAAAAAAGGCATTCCTAAATTGTCTATCCAATATTGACGAGAGTATCCTTGTTTAACTAATCCATCAATAGCTTCACGCACTTGTGTCCCTAAAAACATTTGAATAAACGTGATAATCATTGCTGACCAAAGTACCAAACGAACAGATTTAGGTAATATGAACTTACTTTTTTGAGATGGACTTACTTCAAGTAAAATTCCCATTTGTAAAGCGATAATCACCAATGCTAAAAATAGATGTACGGTTATGGTCCATGGAACTAAATTCGTAGCAACGACAATTGAACCGAACCAAGCCTGAATGACTAAAATAACCAAATTTAATGTCGCTAAAGTGACTAATTTTTTGGTTCTATATTTACGTAATACACCCACAAAAACAAATAACACACCAAAACCAGCTAACACTCCAAACAAACGATTTATGTATTCTGTCCAGGTTTTTCGCGCATTAAAATCTTGTTCTATTAATAAAGATTTATCATTCCTTAATTTTGTAGCCACATCCCCTGCCCCAACTTTATCCAAAAATTTCGCGAAACGTTCGATTTTCTTACCGCGTTTAACTGCATAAACATCTTTATAATCAGCAGGAAGTACTTTTTCGTCTGTTGGAGGAATATATTGTCCGAAACATTTTGGCCAATCAGGACAGCCCATGCCACTGCCTGTAATACGAACAAAACTTCCAGCTATAACTACCAAATAAATAAAAATAAGGGTAAGCCAATTGAGTTTAATAAAATAACGCGAATAAGTATTTTCCATAAAAATTTATTTTTCGTTTTTCAAAGAATGAACAATCGATTTCAATGGTATCATCCCCACTATCAATCCAATTATTCCAGCAATAGTTATAAAACAAGTTAATTGTACCAATTGATTTTTTATCCAAAAAGACCCAATATATGCTAAACCTAGGAAAACTACATATCCAAAAAATCGAATCGCTTCATTAAGTTTAAACTGAAAATGTATCATTTTCCAAATAGAAATTAGATAAAGAATTAGAATCATACTTTGTCCAATCAATGTAGATACAGCCGCCCCGAATGAACCGTGTTTGGGTATCAAAATAAAATTGAATACAATATTTAATATTAATCCAACAAATGAAAAAGTATTTAGTTTCTTCAAACTGCCATTTGCGGTCAAATACGTTCCAAGAATTAAAACTATTGATGTTGGTACAACACTCAACATTAACATACGAAAAGTTGGAACAGCCATATCAATATCGTGGTCATAAATTGAATGTAAAATAAACCAAGCGAATCCACCACAAGTCACTGCAAGTATCGAAGTAAAAGCAAAAACTAATTTAGATGACGAAGTCAACAAGGGTTTTACATCCGATTTTTCTTTAATCATTCTAGAAAAAATGGGATAAAGTAAACCTGAAAACAACATAATAAACATCAAACTCGCATCCAACATTCGATATGATTGCGCATACAACCCTACTTGCTTGTGTCCGTGAACGTGTAATCGCTCTAACATCAAAGCATCCATTCGTGAGTATAACATCATCAATAATACCAATAAGGCAAACGGAAGGCTTTTCTTAATAATGGCATAGCTCAATAACTTTCCAATATGGAATTTTGGAACACCCACTTTCCATATTACCAAAATAAAAGCAACAAGTGCTGATAAACCAAAAGAAAATAATTGAGCATAAATGAACCACTCTATTTTAAATTGATGGTCAAACCAAGGAGCATATAATAGAATAGAAACAATAATTATTAAAACTATTCGGTCCAATACCGAAAGGAAAATATCCCATTTAAACAGTAATAATCCAGCAAAATAACTCCTTAGAAATTGCAACATATTAATAAAAAACTGATTCATTATCAACAATATTACAAACCAAAAATAATCAACCTTAACACCAAATATGACAGCAATAAACAGAGTGAAAATCGAATAAACTAAAAACAAAATCACCCTTAAAGACAACATATTACCAAAATATCTTTTAACAAGTAATGGGTATTGCGCTACATACCGGGTATTGTAATTCGTAATCCCAACATCTAAAAGAATATTAAATAACAAGGTAAAATTCAAAAGGGTGAAATACATGCCATAAGTCTCCGTACCGACACGATTTTGAACTTCTGCATCAATCCCGAATATCGCATACGGTTTAATGAGAATGTTGAAAAAAATAAGCCAGATTAAGTTGGAAAAGAATTTCTTTTGCATATCAACTTATTTACGGAACAAAAGTGAAATTATGTTGGGAATGTATGTTTGGATTAAACTCTACTAATTCATTTTTTTCAAGAACACACACTTTATATCCCAAGCCTTTGATAAAATCAAAACATTTAATTCGATTTTCATTCTCCCATAATTCAACATATATTGTTGGTCTATCACGTTGAATCATCTTTTCACCTCCTTTCAATACAAAAAACTCAAAATTTTCTACATCCATTTTTATGGCTGCTATTTTTTTTGTTTCAAAAATTCCATCTAACGTTTCTACATCAACTTCGTATTCTTCCCCCTCATTCCATAATTCAATAGAATCGTGTTTGATATGAGCCAATCCTTGCATTTTCGTTTTCCCTTGAATTGGTAATATCATTTTTGCTTTTCCTTGTTGATCTCCTAATGCTTTTTGAATCAATTGGACATTTTGCAAATTTGACTTTTCACATACCAAGGAAAGTACTTCAAAATTCACGCTTTCAGGTTCAAAAGAAATAATTTCTCGCGTTGGATATTTCCTAGAAAGATGCCAAGTCATGATCCCAATATTAGCACCTATGTCTAAAATAATTCCATCAGACTTTTGAATTTGATTTAAAAAATGAAAAAAATCCCGTTCGTTTTTATCCCAATGTAAGGTTCTGATTTTAAAAATGGAAAACAAATACAAGTATCTTTTGTAGCCAAACAAGGTTTGAAGAAAGTATTTTATTGAGTTTTTCAAATTTACGATACTGTTTTTCTGTATAAGACAAAAATAACACTTCTATTTTACCCTTTTCCATCCACGATAATATTTTATCTTTGCACAAATTTTTATCCATTGATATTATGAGTTTACTTGAACTTTCCGAACAAGAAATACAACGTAGAGAAAAACTAACCAAATTACGTGAATTAGGGATAGAACCTTATCCAGCAGCATTGTATCCTGTTTCAACTAATTCGAAGGCAATTCAGGACAATTTCGTAGATGGTCAACAAGTTTGCATCGCGGGTCGTTTGATGAGTCAACGTATTATGGGGAAAGCTTCTTTTGCTGAATTATTGGATAGCGAAGGAAGAATTCAAGTATACTTTAACCGTGACGAGATTTGCCCGGATGAAGATAAAACTTTGTATAACGATGTATTCAAAAAATTAATTGACCTTGGTGATTTTATTGGGGTAAAAGGATATGTATTTAAAACACAAGTAGGTGAAATTTCCATTCACGTACAAGAGTTTACTTTACTTTCTAAATCATTAAAACCACTTCCGTTACCAAAAACAGATGCTGATGGAAATGTTCACGATGCATTTACTGACCCTGAATTGCGTTACAGACAACGTTATGTAGATTTAGTAGTAAATCCGCACGTAAAAGAAACGTTTGTTAAAAGAACAAAGGCAATGGCTTCTATGCGTAACTTTTTCAATGAGAAAGGATATTTAGAAGTTGAAACACCGATATTACAACCAATCCCAGGTGGAGCATCTGCAAGACCATTTATTTCTCACCACAATGCGTTAGATATTCCTTTATACCTTCGTATAGCTAATGAATTGTATTTAAAGCGATTAATTGTTGGTGGATTTGATGGAGTTTATGAATTTGCGAAAGATTTCCGTAACGAAGGAATGGATAGAACCCATAATCCTGAATTTACAGTAATGGAAATATACGTTGCTTACAAAGACTACAACTGGATGATGGATTTCACCGAACAAATGATTGAAAAGGTAGCGTTAGATGTTTGTGGAGATACTGAAATTACGGTTGGCGAGAACAAAATCTCGTTAAAAGCACCTTTCAAACGTATTTCTATGCGCGATTCTATTTTGGAATTCACCGGTTTTGATATCTATGGTAAATCAGAAGATGAACTTCGTGAAGCAGCAAAAGGAATGGGCATCGAAGTGAACGAAACTATGGGCAAAGGAAAATTAATCGATGAGATTTTTGGTGAAAAATGTGAAGGAAATTACATTCAACCGACTTTCATCACAGATTACCCTATTGAAATGTCTCCACTTTGTAAAAAACACAGAGATAATCCTGAATTAACAGAGCGTTTTGAGTTGATGATTAACGGGAAAGAAGTAGCTAATGCTTATTCTGAATTAAATGACCCTATCGACCAACGTGAGCGTTTTGAAGAGCAATTACGTTTATCTGAAAAAGGTGATGATGAAGCAATGTTTATCGACCAAGATTTCTTACGTGCGTTAGAATACGGTATGCCTCCTACATCAGGAATGGGTATCGGTATCGACCGTTTAGTAATGTTATTGACTAACAATGCATCAATTCAAGAAGTATTATTCTTCCCGCAAATGCGCCCTGAAAAATTCCAAACGGGTCCAGATTTAAAAGCATTTCAATCATTGGGTGTATCTGGTACATGGGCGGAACATATCTACAAAGCAGGATATAACACAGTAGAAGAATTGTTAGAAGCAAAACCAACTGCTGTTCACCAAAAATTAAATGGTTACAGAAAGAAAAATAAATTAGAAATTCCAGCGCTTTTACTTGAAGAAGTTGAAGCGTGGTATGGGAAGTAATTGAAAGATAGAACATAATTAAAAAGACCACTAAAAGTGGTCTTTTTTGTTTTATTTATTTTCAGAAATAACCTTAATTAAATCCGAAATCTGTTCATCTTTTTTGTCAATTTGTATTTTCAACATTTTAATCTCTTCTTTCAAAAAAAGGATCATCTCATTTTGTATATCTACTTGAAATTGAGAATAATTATTAACTACAGCATTAGTAATTAATTTATTATTATTAAAATTATTGACTTGCTTGTTATCATCAGATAACATTTCGGATAGATTGATATCGAAAATTTCTGAAAGTTTTTTTAATCTATCAAAATCAATTTTCACCTCACAGCTCTCAATTTTAGAATACTGTCTTTGCGAAATACCCATTTGTGAAGCAACATAATCTTGAGTATAATTTTTCGACAATCTAATTGCTTTTATTCTTTCGTGTATATTCATTTATTCTGAATTTCATTTTAAAGATATAAAAAAATGTTATAATGGCTAAACATGAACGTTTCACGTTCTAAAATAGAACTATAATTAAGCTTGTAAATTTATATCTATAAATAATTTTAATTTTTTTAAAAATTAAGAATGACTACTTATCCTTTAGGACAATTAATTATACTCTATAATATATCTGAAAATATTCATTTAGAACAATTTAAATCCTTATCATATAAAGATTTAGAAGATTTTCTTATAGTAAAAGAATTTAAGATTGAACATAAAATAGAAAAACCTTCTATTAAGATATTTAATGGTCCAACTATCTCTAAATATTTATATCACATTGTAATTAATATTGAAGGTTTTATAACTGAAATAATTCGATATACAACTGATGATAAATAAATTATCAATATTATTTTTTTTAATTACCAATAGTCTATTTTGCCAAATACAAAATCTAACTACTATTGTGAAAAAATCTGATAAATCTATCGTAAAAATATTTACTATGGATGAAAACGGAGAATATATTTCACAAGGTTCCGGTGTAATAATAAATGAAATTGGTATTGGAATAACAAACTTTCATGTACTTAATGGAGCAAAAAGAGCAGTAGTAATTAATAATTTAGGTCAGCGAACAGATATCAGTTTAATTATAGATTACAATCAAGAAAAAGATCTAATTAAATTTCAATTTGACAAATCAAATTTTAAATTTACTCCAACTAAAATATCAACTTTAAAAACACAAAAAGGGCAAAATGTATTTACTTTGGGCTATCCTAGTGGTTTTGAAATTGAAGGAGGTAGTACATTAAGTACTGGTATCATATCTGGATTAAGAAAAATAAACAATCAAAATTTTATACAGACAACAGCCCCTATTACATATGGTTCTAGCGGAGGTGGATTATTTGATGAATACGGTAATCTTTTTGGTATTACAACAGGCACATTTGCTTCAGATGCAGAAGATTTACACGCAAACTTAAATAAAGTAATTCCTATTAACGAAGTTTTAACTTTAAATCAAAAATTAAATTTATCATTATATGAACTTTACTATAAAACCTCATATAATAATACTTTCATTTCAGCAATGGAAGCATATAATTCACTTGATTTTAAAACAAGTATAGAATTATTTAGTGAATATTTAGAAACATATCCAAATAATCAATTTGCTTGGTTTAGATTAGGAAACTCATATAATATAATTGCAAGTAAAAGATATACTGGGAGCTATAGTTATGATAAAGAAACTCTAAACAATTCTATCTATTGTTTACTAAAAGCAATTGAACTAGATGAAAACTACTATTATGCACATTATCAAGCATCTATTGTTTATCGGTATTTAAACGATTATGAGAATGCACTAAAACATGCTTTCAAGGCAAATGCATTAGAACCAAATAATGCCTCAGCTTATATTTCTATTGGTCAAATATATTCTGTTCTAAATAATAATATTAAAGCTTTAGAATTCTTTGAAAAATCTATTTATTTAAAAGATATTGATATGGCGCGGCTTGAAATGGCATATACTTATTTAAGAATCGAACAAAAAGATAAGGCTGATAAAAATTTTAAACGTTGTCTAGAGTTAAATCCAAACCACCAAGAATGTCTTTTTCAATATAGTCTATTTTTATATAAAAACAATAAAAAAAATGAAGCATGTTTTTACTTAAACAAACTATATTCTATTAACCCAAATTATAATAAACAAAATATCGCCAATATCATTAACTCAAAATGTAATTAAACTATGAAAAATTTATTGTTATTATTATTTACCTCCCTTTTTATTAGTTTTTCAAACAACCTTTATAGCCAACACAATACAAAAACATATAACTGCTATAGTACAAATATATATCGTGTATTATCAGACAATTCGCCTAAATTGATAAAAAGTTTTACTGAAGAAACGATTGTCATTATAAATGTTAAATCGATATTGGTAAACAGTAAAACGGATGGAAAAAACTATACAGAGCAATTTAATGTAACAAAAGTAAAAGATGATGATGATGCTTTTATTTTGTACACAAATAACCTATTAGGAGAAGAAGGTGACACATTTATGTTATATAAAGATAAAAATTTGATTCTTCGTATGACGTTTTTAGCAGAAGCAAATGAAACTATAATGATTGCATATGAATTTAAATAACAAATATTACTTTATAAACAATGAAATTTAAATTCTCACTTATTTTAATATTATTTTCTTTTATAAGTTTAGTCAAATAGAACCAAAAATATATGTTTGTAATACTACTAATTTTTTCAAACTTCAATTTGAAGAAGAAAGTTATTATTACAAACCAATAAAAAAAATGAATGAATGCAATGTTCTAATTATTTCTGATAGCACAATTCAATTATTTAATAATGATTTTCAGATTAAGTAGGATATCATCAAAACAACGAAAAATAATGATACTTTAATTTTCAATACAGAGTTAAATGGTAAAAGTGCAGATATATTCACTATTTATCATGACTATCTTGAAAGAGAAACTTTTGATGAAGAAACTAAAAGTGTAGTAAAAATTACTTATAATATAGTTTTAGTAAAAAAAACTTGTAAATAATTTAAATAGCGAACACAAACCCTTTAAAATTCAACGGTGTTATTATTTCTGTTTTTGCAGATGGATAAGCATTTGTAAAAGCAAGTGTTACTTTGTGGTTTTTCTGTGTATTCCACTTCATTTCAAAAGCTGTTAATTCACCATATTGCTCTTCGATATAATCTACTTCACGTTGTTGTTTGTTTCTCCAGAAATAACTTTTGGTTGATATCTCTTTCCAAACCTTCATTTTCATTCGTTCAGAAACTAAAAAGTTTTCCCACAAGGCTCCAATGTCATTTCGTAATTCCAAGGGCCTAAAATCATCGATGATTGCATTTCGTATGCCATTGTCCCAAAAATAAATTTTGTTCATTTTGGTAACTTCTTTGCGTTCGTTGGTACTATATGATTTCAATCGAAACACAACAAAAGATTTTTCTAATAAATCGATGTAATTTTCAATCGTTTCCGATTTCACTTTTAAGGCATTTGCTAATTCATTGATGGAAACTTCTGCACTTACTTGATATGCTAATAGTTTTAATAATTTATCCAATAATTCTGGTTTGCGAATGTCTTTCCAAACCAATACATCTTTATACAAATATTGTCCCGCTAAATTTTTCAATAGTACCTCAGCATCAGTCGGATTAACCACTACATCCGGATATGAACCATAACGCAAATGAAATGGTAATTGTTGTTCTAATTCAAATGCTGATTTTGTAGGGTAAATTTCTGCCTGAGCAAATGGATATAAATGAAATAAAATATGTCTTCCTGTTAATGGTTCAAATACTTTGTCCGAAATTTCCAATGCAGAAGAACCTGTAGCCACAAACTGAACATCCTGAAAATTATCAATCATCATTTTCAATAAAATGCCTGGATTTAAGATACGCTGCACCTCATCAATCACAACAATTTTATAATCTCCTATTAAATCTTTAATTCCACTAATGGTTATCGTATCTAAACGCGTTCTAACCGCTGGGTCATCGCCATTCAACCAAAGGATTTCTTCGTCTTTAAAAAGATTTTTTAACAAGGTAGTCTTACCTACTTGTCGAGCACCCGTTAAAACAAGCACTTTACGCTTGTTCAACCAATATACTAACTTCTCTTTTAATAAACGATTAATAGCACTCATAGCAGATTACTTTATTCAAAAGTATAACTTTTTCCAGTATAACGGAAAAAAAACTATATAATTTTTCCATTATACTAGAAAAAAAACTATGTATTTTTTCCATTAGACTTAGAATTACAAACAAAAAAAGGAGATAAATAACTATCCCCTATAATTTTGCATTAAAAAATCTCTAACAAACCACTTTAATCAAGTCTTTTACTATTCTCCCATTGATTTTAGCTTCATCAAGCGTAGGTGCTACCACGGTAATATGTCCCATTTTACGGAAAGATTTTGTTTCTTCTTTTCCATAAATATGTGGTTTAACCCCTGGAATTGATATTGCTTCTTCCAATCCTTGATAAAAAGCACTTCCGGTAAATCCTTTTTCACCAAGTAAATTAATCATTACACCTGGTTGAACAATGCGTGTATCACCAAGAGGTAAATTCAATACACTGCGCATATGTTGTTCAAATTGAGAAGTTACATTACACTCAATAGTATGGTGACCACTGTTATGTGGGCGAGGTGCAATTTCATTTACAAGTATTTCGCCTGATTTCGTTAAAAATAATTCAACAGCCAAAATACCAACCATACCTAATTTATCAATTACATCCATAGCAATTTGCTCTGCTTTAGCTTCAATTTCAGGAGAAACATCTGCAGGGGAAAATAGAAATTCTACCAAATTTGCTTCCGGACTAAATTCACATTCAACAGTAGGATATACTTTAGTTTGACCATTTTCATTGCGTGCAACGATTACAGACAACTCTTTCTCAAAATCTACGAATTTTTCAAGAATGGATGGAACTTCAAAAGCAGTTGCTAAATCAGTTTCAGAACGTAGTGGAGTTACCCCTTTTCCATCATATCCACCAGTTCGCATTTTCTGCATAAATGGAAATTCAGAAATATATTTATTAATTTCTTCTTTATTATCAACCAAATAAAATCCAGGAGTTGGAATCCCATTATCTAAATAAAACTGTTTTTGTAATCCTTTATCTCTAATAATACGCAAAACACGTGGTTGAGGAAATACCTTAACACCTTCTTCTTCTAGTTTTTCAAGTGCATCAACAGAAACGTTTTCAATCTCAACAGTCAACACATCTTTATCCTTTCCGAATTGATAGACCGTATCAAAATCATTCAAAGAACCTACAGTAAAAGAATGAGCAACATCACGACATGGAGCATTTACATCAGGGTCTAAACAATGAACGTGCACATCGAAATTAATTGTTTCTTGAATTAACATTCTACCCAACTGACCTCCGCCCAAAACTCCCAGACGAAAATTTTTACCATATTTTTTTTGTAATGACATTCCTTTAAGCTGTTTTCTATGAAATTGATGTCAAAGATACAGAAAGCAATTAAAAAAATGGTGTTTAAAACTTCTGACTGGTAGAAAGAAAACATTGAAGTGATTATCGATATTTGTTGTTTGGTGAAAACTGAAAAAATTAACCCTAAAACCACTATTATGAAAGGATCGATCATCCTATTTTTTATATTATCTATTGCATTTACATCGTGTGTGCCATTAAAAAAATTCCACGATGTATCAGAAAAAGCTAGATTATGTGAAGAAGAATTAAATGCACTAAAAGACAAAGCAATTAATAATGAAAACAAAGCGAATGAATTAGAGTCACAATTAGGATTAATCAATAAAGAAGCAACTCAATTACGTCAGGATACAACCAATTTGGGGGAAAAATTTCGTTTATTAAAAACGCAATACCAAAAAATGGTCGATCAAAATATGATGTATGAGAAAAAATTAGAACACGATCGTCAAACAGTAGCAAAAAGCGCTGGATCAATGCAAGCAGATATGGATGCTAAAAGCATCGAATTACAACGCAAGCAAGATGAATTGAAAGATTTAGAAGAAGAATTATTCCAAAAACAGAAGTTATTAGAAGATCGTGAAAAGCGAGTTCAGGAATTGGAAGAAATGTTACAACGCAAAGACGAAGCTGTTAAATTGTTAAAGAAAAAAATTGCTGATGCGCTATTAGGATACAAAAACAAAGGATTAAGTGTAGAAGAACGTAACGGAAAAATCTACGTGAGTTTGGATGCTAAATTACTATTCAAAACAGGAAGCACACAAGTAGAATCAGAAGGGAAAAAAGCATTAATTGATTTAGCAAAAGTGTTGGAGAAAGAAAAAGATATGGAAATTATAGTGGAAGGTCATACAGATACAGATAAACTTACTAGTCCAAATCATCCAAAAAACAATTGGGAACTTTCAGTTTTAAGAGCAACATCTGTTGTTGAAATTTTAACAGGAAATTCAACTATGAATCCAGGAATATTAATGGCGGCAGGAAGATCGGAATTTCACCCAATTGATCCAAATGATAAAGCTAAAAATAGAAGAATTGATATCATTATTTCGCCAAACTTAAACGCTTTGTTTGAGTTAATAAGTAAGTAATAATTGCAAATAGAAAAGGCTTCGAAATTTCGAAGCCTTTTCTATTTGGTTTAATATTAGTTACATTAGTATGCTCTCACGTTTTTTCCTTGAATGTAGTTTATAAAGGCTGTATTTACCACTTTATTTCCACCAGGTGTTGGATAATCCCCTGTGAAATACCAATCACCAAGATTTTTAGGACAAGCCTTATGAAGGTTTTCTACTGATTGGTAAATAATATCAACTTCAGCATTTATTGTAGGTGGGGTCAATAATTCAGCAATCTTTTTCGAAATCTGCTCATCTGAAAAAGGCGCATAAATTTCTTTAACGTAATTTTTAATTTGCTCTTTTGGTAAAGTTGATTGCTCTACACATTTTTTATAAACGTCATCAATTACAGCCGTTTGATTGGTTTCTTTCAAAAGCGTAATTGCTGCTTCAAAAGCAATAAAATCACCCATAATTGCCATATCAATTCCATAACAATCAGGGAAACGAATTTGTGGTGCAGAAGAAACTATCACAATTTTTTTAGGACCCAAACGATCCAAAATGCGAAGTATACTTTGTTTTAATGTAGTTCCACGAACAATACTATCATCAATTACTACCAGATTATCTTTTCCACGAACAACAGAACCATAGGTTATATCATACACATTTGAAACCATTTCATCACGTTGATCATCTTGCGTAATGAACGTTCTTGCTTTCGCATCTTTGATTACAATCTTTTCTATGCGTGCACGTTGAAATACTATTTTCTTCAATTCATCTTCTGACAAGTTTCCTGAATTTTCAGAAAGCGATTTGAATTTTCTTTCATTCAAATGATCTTCTAACCCTTTAATCATTCCATAGAAAGATGTTTCGGCAGTATTAGGAATGAATGAAAAAACAGAATTATCTAAATCATAATCAATTGATTTTAAAACTTGGGGAACAACTAGATCACCCAACGTTTTTCTTTCTTCATAAATCTCTAGATCATTACCACGAGAGAAATAGATACGTTCAAAAGAACAACTTTTATTTTCAAGAGGTTTATTGATTTCTATCTCAGAAACTCTACCGTCTTTTTTGATAATTAAAGCGTGTCCAGGTGTAAGTTCTTGAATATTTTCTTCTTGTAAATTAAAGGCTGTTTGAATCACAGGTCTTTCAGAAGCTACAACGCAGACTTCATCATTTTCAAACCAATAAGCTGGACGAATACCAGATGGATCACGTAATACAAATGCATCTCCGTGACCAAATAATCCAGCCATTGCGTAACCACCATCCCAATTGACAGAAGCACGTTTTAAGATACGTTCGATATTTAAATTCTTAGCAATGTAATCGTAAATAGCTTTTTTATCGTACCCTTTTGAATTTAATTCACTGTAAATCTCATCATTTTCTTCATCTAAAAAATGACCAATTTTTTCCATTACGGTAACAGTATCAGATTTTTCTTTTGGATGCTGACCGATTGAAACCAACACATCGAATAATTCATCCACATTTGTCATATTGAAATTTCCAGCTACCACTAAATTTCTGGTAATCCAGTTATTTTGTCTTAAAAATGGGTGACAACTTTCGATGCTATTTCTTCCGAATGTTCCATAACGTAAATGTCCCAAAAACAATTCTCCAGTAAAACCAGCATTTTGTTTAAGGTAATTAACATCTTTCAATCTGTCCGGATTTTCTTCAGCAATTGCTTTGAAACGAGCATTTATATGATCAAAAATATCTTGCGTAGGTTTACTATCAATCGAACGATGTCTTGAAATGTAACGTTGACCTGGTTCCATATCAAATTTGATATTTGCTACTCCTGCCCCATCTTGACCACGGTTACTTTGTTTTTCCATCATCAAATGAAGTTTATTCAACCCATAAAATGCGGAACCATATTTTTCAAGATAAAACTCTAAAGGTTTCTTCAACCGAAGAAGTGCAATACCACATTCGTGTTTGATAGCATCACTCATAATTGTTTGAGATATATTTATTGATGCAAAGGTAAATTTTTAATCGATTATTAAATCTGTTTACTAATAAAAACCTTGTCAAAAAGACATAATTCGTGCGTGAACAATATGTTAAAAATTTTGTTGTTATTCTACACTATAAAGAATAACTTTGTTAGTTAAACACTTTCACTATGAGTAAGTATCAAGCTGGTCCATATCTTTCACAAATTCAAATTCCTGAAGACTTACGTAATAAGTTCACAATAGATGACTTACCACAAGTTTCCAGCGAATTAAGACAATATATAGTTGATGTCATTTCTGAAATAGGAAATAGCCATTTTGGCGCTAGTCTTGGAGTGGTTGAACTTACAGTTGCATTGCATTATGTTTTTAGCACACCCTATGATCAACTAGTTTGGGATGTTGGTCACCAAGCTTACGGTCACAAAATCCTAACTGGAAGAAGAGATGTTTTTCATACAAACAGATTAAAAGGAGGAATTTCAGGATTCCCTAAAAGAAGTGAAAGTGAATATGATACTTTTGGTGTAGGACACTCATCTACATCTATTTCAGCCGCTTTGGGGATGGCTGTTGCAAGTAAATATAAGCAAGAGAAAAATAGACATCATATTGCTGTAATTGGTGATGGTGCAATGACAGCTGGTATGGCTTTTGAAGGAATGAACCACGCCGGATTTGAAAAAGACGCGAATTTATTGGTTGTATTGAATGACAACTGTATGTCGATCGATCCAAACGTAGGTGCTTTAAAAGAATATTTAACAGACATCACTACTTCGCATACTTATAATAAGGTTAAAGATGAGGTTTGGAAAATGTTAGGTAAGATTTCTAAATTTGGTCCAGATGCACAAACTGTTGTTTCAAAAATATCTCATTCTTTAAAAAGCACCTTACTAAAACAGAGCAACTTATTTGAATCTTTAAATTTCAGATACTTTGGACCAGTTGATGGACACGATGTAGAAGGATTAGCAAAAGTATTAGAAGATTTAAAACACATTCCAGGTCCTAAAATATTACATTGTGTTACAGTAAAAGGAAAAGGATATAAATATTCAGAAGAGGGTGACCCAACAAAATGGCATGCACCCGGAATTTTTAATAAAGAGACAGGAGAAATTATAAAAATTGTTCCAAAATCACCTGAACCTCCAAAATACCAAGATGTTTTTGGTCACACAATTGTTGAATTAGCTGAAGAAAACGACAAAATAATGGGAGTTACTCCTGCTATGCCTTCAGGTAGTTCAATGAATATTATGATGAAAGCTATGCCTCATCGTGCCTTTGACGTAGGTATTGCTGAACAACACGCGGTAACTTTTTCAGCAGGATTAGCAACTCAAGGGTTAGTTCCTTTTTGTAATATTTATTCTTCATTTATGCAACGTGCATATGACCAAGTATTACACGATGTCGCTTTACAAAACTTAAATGTAGTATTCTGTTTAGATAGAGGTGGTTTTGTAGGTGCTGATGGAGCTACGCACCACGGTGTTTACGATATCGCTTATATGCGAATGATTCCAAACATGATTGTGTCTTCACCAATGAATGAAGCAGAACTCCGTGATTTAATGTACACAGCACAACAAGAAAATATGGGACCATTTACTATTCGTTACCCAAGAGGAAATGGGGTAATGACGGAATGGAAAACTCCTATGAAAGCTGTAAAAGTTGGGGTTGGTAGAAAATTAACAGACGGTGCAGATATTGCTTTCTTAACTATTGGACCAATTGGAAATTTGACACAAGATGCAGTGAAAACATTGAAAGAAAAAGGAATTTCTGCAGCACATTATGATATGCGTTTCGTCAAGCCATTAGATGAAGTTTTATTACACGAAGTATTTACCAAGTTTGATAAAGTGATTACCGTAGAGGACGGATGTTTGATGGGTGGTATGGGAAGTGCTATTCTTGAATTCATGGTTGATAATGGATATTCTTCTAAAGTTGTCCGTTTAGGAGTTCCTGATAAATATATACACCACGGAACACAAAAAGAATTATATGCTGAAGCTGGATTTGATACTGCTTCAATGATCAAGGAAGCAGAAAAATTAGTTGGTGTACCAACTAAAGCTTTAAACGAAAAAACAGGTTCATAAAAAATGGGGAATATTAAATTCCCCATTCTAACTAACCTAACCTATTTTACCAAAATAGTGTAACCTAATATTTAAAACAAATCAAGTTCAAAAAAGTTCATTAATTTTTAAACTTTTTTTCATTTTGATTGATCTATTTTTCTAACCATCGTCAAAATCGTAGCAATTGCTACAGTTTCACCAGTCTCATCATATACATCAACAAGGAATTTTACAATCCCTTTTGCAATATCATCATCAGTTCTTTTCTCTTGATCAATTTTTTCTTTTACTGTAAAACGAACTCCAATTGTAGCACCAGGATAAACTGGTTTCGTAAAACGAGCTTCCTCAATACCATAATTTAATAAAACTGGACCTTTTTTTGGATCAACAAATAAACCTGCTGCTTTAGATAATACAAAATATCCATGCGCAACTCTACGCTCAAAGATGGTTCCTTCTAAAGAAGTTGCATCCATGTGAGCATAAAAATTATCTCCTGATACATTTGCAAAATTTACGATGTCTGCATCTGAAACAGTGTGCTTATGTGTGAAAACAGTTTCACCAATTACTAATTCTTCGAAATGTTTTCTGAAAACGTGAGGATTCGCTTCAGGCATTGCTGCACCAACTTGGAATTGTTGAGTAATAGCAGTAATTGTTGTTGGATGCCCTTGTATTGCTGTTCTTTGCAAATAATGTAAAACACCTCTTTTTCCACCCATTTCTTCACCTCCACCAGCACGACCAGGACCACCATGTGTTAATAAAGGCATTGGTGAACCATGACCTGTACTTTCTTTCGCACATTCACTGTTCAATACCAAAATACGTCCGTGCATACTAGCTGCACCTACCACATATTCTGTTGCTTCTTGATTATCAGGAGTAACAATGGAAGAAACCAACGAACCTTTACCCATACGAGCTAATTCAATTGCATCATCCATATTTTTATATGGCATAATGGTTGAAACAGGTCCAAAAGCCTCTATTTCGTGCACATCCGTTTTATGGAAAGGATCGTTATTCACAAATAAAATAGGTGAGAAAAATGCACCCCCTTCACAATTATCTCCAATGACATCAACAGATTCAGGATTACCAAAAACTATTTCTTGTGATTGAGCTAATTTTAATACATTTTCACGCACTCTTTCGACTTGTGTTTGAGTAGCAAGCGCCCCCATTCTAACACCTTCCATACTCGGGTCACCAATTTTTGTAGAAGCTAAACGTGCTGCTATTTGTTTTTGAACCTCATCTAAAAGATTATCAGGAACAAGAATTCTTCTAACAGCAGTACATTTTTGACCCGCTTTTATTGTAATTTCTTTTACTGTCTCTTTGATAAATAAATCAAATTCTGGTGTTCCAGGAACAGCGTATTTACCAAGAACAGTTGCATTCAATGAATCTGCCTCCAAGTTAAACGGTATACTTTTTTGACTGAATTGTGGTAAAGCTTTTAACACTTTTCCTGTATGAGCACTACCGGTGAAAGTTACCGTATCTTCTAAATCTACATGATCTAAAATCCCACGACCTAGACCTGAAACCAACTGTAAACTTCCTTCAGGTAAGATACCAGAAGCAATAATATCTTTTACAACCGCTTCCGTAACAAACGAAGTGTATTCAGATGGTTTAACAACCGCAGGTACACCAGCCATTAAATTGACAGCAATTTTTTCTAACATACCCCAAATTGGGAAGTTGAAAGCATTAATATGTAATGCAACCCCTTGTTTCGGAACCATAATATGATGTCCAATAAATGATCCCCCTTTGGAAAGTGGAGCAGCAACACCATCAACATAATAAGGTAAATCAGGAAATTGACGACGAAGTGAAGCATTTGCAAATAAGTTACCGATACCACCTTCGATGTCAATCCAAGAATCAACTTTTGTAGCACCTGTTAAATGACTTATTTTATAATAACTGTCTTTTCTATCCATTAAAAACAAGGCCAATGCTTTTAACATACGCCCTCTTTCCTGGAAAGTCATTTTTCTTAATTTTTGACCACCTTGAGAACGACCATATTGTAAAATTTCATTGAAATCTAAACCAGCACTAGAAACCTCTCCTATTTTATCTCCTGTTAGTGCATTATATATATTCGTTTCAGAACCTTCTCCCGAAACCCATTGTCCTAAAACATAATTTTTTACTTGAAACATATTTTATTTGTCTAATTAAAATAACAATCGTTTGATTAACATATAAACTAGAATAAAACCACTGAATATTCCTAATCCAATTTTCCAATCTATACTCCCCATTAAAACAAGTGCCAAATCAGCAATTAATACCACTAAGTAAAGTAATCTTTTTATCATCGTTTATATTTTTAACGAAAATAACAATTTTGAAAATAGTCTATTAAGATAGCTATTGAAAATAATGCTTCAGGCTTGAATTTAAAATATCCCCTTATTATTTTATTATCTTTGCACCTCACGAAATCATTCATTTATGACCAAGGAAAAATTTACCGTAACAGCCGCTTTACCCTATGCTAATGGACCCCTTCATTTAGGACACGTAGCAGGGGTTTATTTACCAGCAGATATTTTCGTTCGTTTTCTTCGTATGAACAACCACGATGTAGCGTTTATTTGCGGTAGTGATGAACACGGCGCGGCAATAACATTGAGAGCAAAAAAAGAAGGAATTACTCCTCAAGAAATTGTAGACAAATACAACAAAATTATCGGTAAATCCTTTCAAGATTTCGGAATTTCATTTGATATTTTTCATAGAACCTCTGCTGAAATTCATCATAAAACAGCACAAGATTTTTTCTTACAATTAGAGAAAAATGGAAAATTCATTGAAGAAACTACAGAACAATATTTCGACGAAGAATTTCAACAATTTTTAGCAGATAGATACATTGTTGGTGAATGTCCAAATTGCCATAATGAAAATGCATATGGTGACCAATGTGAAAAATGTGGTTCATCATTAAATCCAACAGACCTCATCAATCCAACCTCTACATTAAGTGGTAAAAAACCTATTTTGAAATCAACATCGCATTGGTTTCTTCCGATGGACAGACACGAAGAATGGTTAAAAGAATGGATTTTAGAAGGAAAATTGGACGGTGTTCAACAACACGAGCCTAAAACTTGGAGAAATCAAGTTACTGGACAATGTATGTCTTGGATTAACAATGGTCTTAAACCAAGAGCAATGACACGTGATTTGGATTGGGGGGTAAAAGTTCCATTGCCAAATGCAGATGGAAAAGTATTGTATGTGTGGTTAGATGCTCCAATTGGTTATATTTCAGCAACTAAACAATGGGCATTAGACAATAATAAAAACTGGGAAGATTACTGGAAAGGCGACAGAAAATTGGTACATTTCATCGGAAAAGACAACATCGTTTTTCATGCGATTATTTTCCCGATTTTACTAAAAGATCACGGAGATTTAATCTTACCTGATAATGTTCCTGCATACGAATTCTTAAACCTCGAAGGAGATAAGTTTTCTACATCACGCAACTGGGCGGTTTGGTTACACGAATATTTAGAAAAATATCCAACAAAGATCGATGAATTAAAATATACATTGACGGCAATTGCTCCAGAAAGTAAAGACAGTGAATTTACATGGAAAGAATACCAGGCAAGGGTAAACAATGAATTAGCGGATATCCTTGGTAATTTCGTAAATCGTGCATTGGTTTTAACTCAAAAATATTATGAAGGTATCGTTCCAGCATTAGGAGAATTAACTACTGAAGATGAACAGGTTTTAAATATCTTACAAGAATTCCCTGATAAAATTGCTTCCCTGATTTATGCTTACAAACTACGTGAAGCACAATCAGAGGTGATGAATTTAGCGCGTTTAGGGAATAAATATTTAGCTGATAACGAACCTTGGAAATTGGTAAAAACAGATGCTAAACGTGTTGAAACGATTATGCATATCGCATTACAAATTACTGCTAAATTAAGTTTATTACTTGAACCTTTCTTACCGACTACAGCAGGTAAATTAAGAAGTTTCTTAAATTTGAACTTAACTTCTTGGGAAGAAATCACTAAAAATTCGATTTTAAATGCTGGTCACCATACAAATGCACCTGAAATTTTATTTCAAAAAATTGAAGATTCATTTGTAGAGCAAGAAGTTGCAGATTTACAGGCTACGAAAGAGGTTCCTGCAACAAACTTTCCTCCACAAAAACCGAATGTTTCTTTTGATGATTTTACAAAAATGGATATCCGTTTGGGTAAAATCATTGAAGCAGAGAAAGTACCAAAAGCGGATAAACTTTTAAAACTTACAGTAGATACAGGAATAGACACACGTACGATTGTTTCAGGTATCGCTTCGTATTATAATCCAGAAGATGTGGTTGGAAAAACGGTTTCTGTATTATTAAACCTTGAACCTCGCAAAATTCGCGGAGTTGAATCACAAGGGATGATATTAATGGCGGAAAACGAACAAGGAGAATTGAGTTTCGTTTCCCCTGAAAAAGAATTTGGAGCAGGAGGAGAAATCCGATAAGATGCGTATTGCTGTCAATACTCGCTTTCTGCTTCCTCATAAAATGGAAGGTTTTGGGTGGTATACGTTTGAGATCGTTAAACGTCTCGTATTAAATCACCCTGAACATACATTTCTTTTCTTTTTTGACCGCAACTATGATGAACGATTTCTGTTTGCAAAAAACATTGAACCCATAGTTTTAAATCCACCGGCAAGACATCCCTTGTTGTTTATTTGGTGGTTTGAAATCGCTGTACATCGTGCTTTAAAAAAATACAAAGCGGATGTATTTTTTTCTCCCGATGGGTATGTAAGTTTACGCAGTAGTGTTCCTCAAATTCCAGTAATGCACGATTTAAACTTCGAACATTATCCACAAGATGTCCCATGGAGCGCAAGATTGTATTACAAGTTTTTCTTTCCGAAATTTGCTAAAAAAGCTCACAAAATCATTACTGTATCCAATTATTCAAAAACGGATATTTGTTCAACATACAACATCGAACCAACTAAAGTAACTACTATTTGGAATGGAGCATCAGAATTTTTTGTTCCGGTTTCCATTGATGAAAAACAATCAATAAAAGAAGAATTAACAGGAGGTAAACCCTATTTTATATTCGTAGGTTCTTTGCATCCTCGTAAAAATGTAAAACGTTTGCTTCAAGCATACCAACAGTACAAAAAATCAGATAATTCATTTGATTTGGTCATTGTTGGCGAACCGATGTGGAAACAAAGCGCTGATTATATGCAATTTGCAGATGAATCAATACATTTCACTGGGCATTTATCCCTTGACAGTTTGACTAAGGTAATGGGAGGAGCATCTATTTTTGTGTTTGTTCCTTATTTCGAAGGATTTGGTATTCCACTGGTAGAAGCCATGCGTTGTGGTATTCCTATTATTTCCGGAAATAAAACATCTTTACCTGAAGTACTTGGTGATGCTGGTATTTTAGTTAACCCTTTTTCAGTGGAAGAAATTGCTAACTCGATGCTTCAACTTGCCACAAATGAAAAACTTCAACAGGAATTAAGCACGAAAGCCTTAGAAAGAAGCAAATACTTTAGTTGGGATTTCAGTGCTGAAAAAGTGTGGGAGGTGATTTTGGGGTATAAAGATTGAAGATTGTAATTTTCAGATTATAAGCAGATTGTTTAGTATTGAAAAACTGAATCTTTTTCGATTCGTGATGAAAAAGGATTAATTTTCCATTTACCTTTTTCATGAAGTAGATACATTAATTCACCGTCGACTTCTAATGAATATTCATTTCCATCTATATGGGTGATAAATTCGTCTTTTAAACCATTTTTACATATATTTAAAAAATTCAAACATTTTTCCTGATTACTAGGTGATAACTTACCTTCCCATTCTTTAACATCCTTTACCAAATCGTCAAATTCATCACCACGATAAACACATAGATATTTAAGCACATAAATTAAATCGTTTTTTTCAATTGCTTTTATTAACGAACTAAATAATTCTTCCACTGTACTTTGAGGATACATAAAATTATCTTCCTTAACCTTTTCAATTCTATTCAGTTTTCGTTTTTTAGCATCATCAAACTCTGAAGTGTTTTTTTGTTTGATGTATTTTACATCCACATTTATACAAGGGACAGAGATCTGAAGTCTATCTGGAATGAGTTTATGAGGAACTTTAAACGTTGAATCAATCTTATAGAAACTACTTTCTAAATTTAAATAAATATCCATCCATTTTTGATTTCTATATCGCCAGTTTTTATGTTTATTTTTTAAATAAGTATCATATTCTAAACCTATCACACAACCATTTCCTTTAAATACTCTATTTTCTAATACTTGACCTCTATCCACATAGTTAATTTTGAATGTAAGTGTATCGGTGAATGAAGTATTGATTTCGTTTTCAAACCATTCTACGCCTACAAAGATTCCATTTTCAAACAAAGGAATACGTAATTCAGAAACATCCACTCTAACCCATTCATTTCCTGTTGTTCCTTTGGCAATGATATTTTGTGAAGTAATTTCTTTACCCGGCTCTAATTTTAATTTAGAACATTCATAAAAATGCAAGCGAAAATTGGCTGTTGGATGGCCCATAGCAAGAATAAAGACATTTACTTTTTCTAAGTAACCTTTCAAAGATTTTTCATTCGGAATCCATACTGACTTTAGTTCGCCATTTTCCCCTGTTAAAATATTAACTCCACGATCACTTTTAACTTCTCTTGGACTTGGATGGTCCGTTTCTCCAAGTTTTGTACTTCCATATCTATGTTTTTTTGCTGTAATCGTTATCGGTTTTAATTGCTTATATTGAGGTGATAGAAATACTGATTTTTCTGTTTGAGATGTAATATATTGTGGTTTATAACCATAACAAAAAACCAACAATTTATCTGTTTGATTCCATAATGTATCTAACTGAATTTCTCCTTTAGAGTTACTAAGCACAAAAACATCCTTATTAGGAATAGAAACCTTTACAAAAGAAATAGGCAGTTTGGTGATTGAATCTAAAAAAATAGTTTTACCCGTTTGAGCAAAATAAGATGCTGATAAAAACAAAATAATACTTGATAGGAAATGTTTTAACATAAATGAAATTTTGACTATCTAATTACCAAAAGGTAAATTATTGTTATTCAAAGAAAAATGTTTTTTTAGTAGGAGAGTTTCGACTACTCTCAACTTGACCTGCAATAAAAATGATAAAATTGACCTTTAAGTCTAAAAAAAAGCCCCGCAACTGCGAGGCCATTAATCATTTATCATTAAAAATCAATCATTAATTAAACGTATCTTTCATCTGCCTCCATTACGTCTCCACATTTCTTACACGTTCTTAATTCTTCAGAGCTGTAGAATTCTTTAAAACGAGTTAAAAAGTCAGTTTCAATGTTTGTTAAAGGGAAACGGTAATGATGTAAAGGATGATTGCATTTATCACAAAACCAAAATAATCCATCTGACAAATCTGTTCCAATACGCACTCTTTCAATCACTAAACCAATCGTGTTTTCAGGACGAACTGGATTATGTGGAATATTAGCAGGCAATAAAAACATTTCACCTTCTTTGATTGTGATCTCTTTTTTCTCTCCGTCAATTTGAGCATAAACAGTCATATCACCTTCTAATTGATAGAACAACTCTTCGCTTTGATTATAATGGTAATCCTTACGAGCATTTGGTCCACCAACAATCATCACGATAAAATCACCAGCTTGTTTGTAAAGATTTTTATTATTAATCGGTGGCTTCAATAGATCTCTGTTTTCCTCTATCCACTGCTGTAAATTAAATGGCATCATCATAATCGTTCTATTTTATTCAAATGTAATTAATACTTTTCCTTTTTCAACAACGTCTTGTAAAATCACATCAATAGATTTCACAACTCCTTCCCCATCAGATTTCAACACATTTTCCATTTTCATCGCTTCAAGTGTTAAAAGTTCATCTCCAACTACGATGGAATCACCAGGCTTAACAAGAATACCAATTACCCTTCCTGGCATTGGTGATTTCAATTGTTTTAATTTTTTAATTTTTTCTTTGTCTAAACCAAGTTCTTTAATCAACGTATCTAATTTTCCTTCTTTTTCAAGTAAAAATTCACGGTGATTGATTTTCACACGAATGTACCCTTGCTCCATTTTCTCTTCGGTCACCTCGCCTAGGTACTTTTTACCATTCCACTCCAAAGTAAAAAAACGATTGTCTTCCCATTTAATTTCAGGACCTTTTGATGGAGTAACTACTTTTCCGTCTACTTTCCAAATGTGTGTTGACATACTCATTATTTATTCAACAATAATACAAAAAAGAAACGTATTTCTATACGATAGCCCTTGAAGTCAATGATAAACTTACTTTTTTTGATTAATTAATCGCAATTTTCATTTCAATTAAATGACGTCTAACTTAAATATCGTATTTTCATATTCTAATTTTAAAATTCTTTATGAAGAAGTTTTATTTCCAATTAATTATTACTGCGTTTTGCTTTCTTATAATTTCATCTTGTGGTTTAAGAAATAAAAAAACTGATGAAAATATAAGTATCACAACTCCTGAAGAGAATACGGATTCGACTGAATTTATAGATGAAGAAGTTTACCCTTACAAACCAGCAAGAACAATTTATACTGACTTAATTCACACAAAATTAGAAATAGAACCAATTTGGAAAACATCCGAGTTAATTGGTAAAGCAACACTTACGTTAAAACCTCATTTTTATGCAACTGATAGCGTCTTATTAGATGCTAAAGGAATGGAAATTAAATCTATTACTAATAATAATCTTAAGCTACCGTATGTTTATAAGGAAGATAAATTGAATATTAAGTTAGATAAGTATTACAGTAAGAATGAAAAATTTACTCTTGAGATAGAATATATTGCTCGACCGGAACAATATAAAAAAGATAAAGGAGAAACTATCGGAAATAATAAAGGGTTATTCTTCATCAATCCTAACAAAGAAGATTCTACAGTGATGCCTCAAATATGGACACAAGGAGAAACGGAGACAAATTCTGTCTGGTTTCCAACAATAGATGCGCCGAATATAAAATCAACACAGGAAATATATATAACAGTTGAAGACAAATACACAACTCTTTCGAATGGAAAATTGATCCAACAAACGAAAAATAAAAATGGTAAACGCACAGATTACTGGAAACAAGAGCTTCCACACGCTCCTTATTTATTTATGTTTGCCATTGGAGAATTTAAAATTGTAAAAGACTCATATACAAAACAAAATGGTCAAAAAATAGATGTAAATTATTATGTAGAACCTGAATGGGAAAATTCAGCAAAAGTTATATTTGGAGAAACACCTGCAATGATTTCTTATTTTTCAAAATTACTTGGGGTAGAATTTCCTTGGGATAAATACCATCAAATAGTAGTTCGCGATTACATTTCTGGAGCAATGGAAAATACTGGTGCTGTTGTTTTTGGTGATTTTGTCTATAAAAATGATAAAGAGCTAATCGATGATAATGATCAATCAATTATCGCTCATGAATTATTTCACCATTGGTTTGGTGATCTAGTTACTTGTGAATCTTGGTCCAATTTACCTCTGAACGAATCGTTTGCAAATTATGCTGAATATTTATGGAATGAATACAAATACGGTAAAGATCTAGCAGATTATGAATTAGATAAGAGTACAAATGAATACTTTCAAGAATTAGATAATGGAACGAATCATAATTTAATTTGGTACAATTACAATGATCCAGAAAATATGTTTGACAGACATTCCTACAATAAAGGAGGTCGTGTTTTACATATGCTAAGAAATTATTTAGGTGATGAAGCTTTCTTTCAGGGTCTAAAACAATACCTTACAACAAACCAATTTAAAAGTGCCGAAGTTGATCATTTAAGACTTGTTTTTGAAGAAATCACAGGAGAAGATTTACATTGGTTTTTTGATCAATGGTTTTTAAATAAAGGGATTCCCATTTTATCTATTGAGTATTATAATTCAATTAAAAACAAAGAAATCGTTTTAACGGTAACACAACAACAGGATATTTCAAAATCACCTTTATATAAATTACCTGTAGAAGTTGCTGTATATGACGATAAAGGAAAACATATCTACAAAGGGTTGGTAGACGAAGTAGAAAATAAATTGGTATTTCCTGTATTTGGCAATTTAAAAGCCGTTGTATTCGATCATAAAAGAAGTTTATTAGCCTACTATAATGATAAAAAACCTGATGAATATCTAATAAACCAATATTATTATGACAAATCATTTAACAGTAGATATGAAGCTTTAATAAATACCCCCGAGCAAGAAAATCCAATGTATAGTCAGTTAATTATGGATGCGTTAAACGATCCATTTTGGTTAATTCGTCAAGCTGCTATTGAAAAAACTTCTTATTTAGATGAACTAAACCGATTTAAAGCAATGGATATAATTAAAGAAATGGCTTTAAATGATCCAAATTCTAATGTAAAAAGTAGTGCTTTACAATATTTTATGGATAATAATGAACGAATTACCTTAAAAGTATTGTTAAATGAAATATTAAAAAAAGAAAAATCATATTTAGTAATTGAAAAAGCAACAACATTAGCGTTACAACTGGATCCAGGATCTGCTAATGAATTACTTTCAAAATTAAAATCAACAAATGATAAAAAAACAATTCTTATGCTAACGGGAGTTTTAGCAACAACACAAGATAGTTCACATGTTGGTTATTTTTTGGATTTAATAAATCAAAATCGCTTTAAGGGATACGATGCTTTAGAATTATTAAATAACTTTACCTACTATGCTGCGTCGATACCTTTGGAATACCAAGTTAAGGCTTTACAAGTGTACAGACAATATAAGGAAGTTGGTAACTTCTACGCTAAAATGTATTTACCTCAAAATGTATTTTATTTGATTCAAGCCATTGATTCAAAGGAACAAACAAATTCACTTTTAGTTAAATTAAAAGAAGAATATTTAAAGCAACTAAATGATTTTTATAAAACCCTAGAAATAAAAGAATAAAAAATGAAAAGATTAGGAATTTCAATCGGTTTATTATTAGCACTAGTATCATGTAGTAAACCTACAACTATAAATATCACTCATGCTGATGTTGAACGAATCAAAGCTGTTAATCCAAATATAACATCTGATGCTTTATTCGATGGACAAAAATTATATGACCAACATTGTTTGAAATGCCACCAATTTCATCCAACTAAATTTACCTCAAAAACTTGGGCTAAATATATGCCAGAAATGACTGGTTTGGCAAAAATTGATCAGGCCACAAGTGATAAAATTTTACTTTATGTTTCTACTTTTTCTAAAAAATAGAAAACTATAAGCAAATAATACATAGAAGTAATTACCTTTGTAACTACTTTTAATGGCGAATTGTAAAGAATATCTTTCATCGCAGTTTAAACAACAAATTATATAAAATATGAAACTTGCAGCAGCAAATAAAAAATTAGATGCAATCATTGCAAAAGTTGAAAAAGAAGGAATTTTAGCAGCAGGATTGATTGACGAATTAAAGGAGTTACGTGAATTTGCTTTGAAAGAGCAAGACCCTTTAGTAACAAAAGTGATTCGTTTATCATACGAATATTTAATTGAAAATCAAAATTTTGATGTACAAGCTCAGTACGATGAAGATGAAGACGGTAGTGAATTTCCTATTGAAATCGAAGATCAAGAAAATTTGTTGTATTTATTGAACTTATTGAAAAATGCCGATCATAAAATCAATCGTGAAGAGATAAAAGATTATAGAACAGCTTTGAAAGAAGAATTATATTAATCAGATAGTATAAGATTATTAGATGAAGGTGTCCCGTTAAATCGAGACACCTTCTCTTTTTTATCAGAATCTAATAATTAATTTCAAATTATATCGTCTTTGAGTTAAATAATTTGGAATAGAATACATTCTTCCACTTACATCTTGAACCCATTGATGAGAAAGCACATTATTTATTCCCATTAAATTAAATACCTCAAAAGAAATAAGTGCATCTGAAAATCTTGTCTTAAATTGTTTTAATTTTTTCTCATGAAGTAAATCGTAGGAAAAGCCTAGGTCAACTCTAAAATAACTTTTCTGTCTCAATGTATCTTTATAACGATCTATGCCTGGTGGACCATAAGGTAATCTGGTACCAAACTGTACACCAAGCTGGGCAGTCAATCGTTCATATTTAGGCATTTTATCTTGAAACAAAATAGCAAAATTCAGTAATTGATCTGTAGGTCTAGGGATATAACCAGGCTTGGTTACAATACTATCTTTTTTTACATTGTCAGTTGTATATCCATCTATAATTTCTTCTCCAGACTTATTGTAATACAATTTATACGAGTCATTTAATAGATCTTCTTTCGTGTTTAATAATCCTAATTTAAAAAAAGATTGTACCCCTTCAACAAATTCACCATGTACATTGAAGTCAACTCCATATGCGTATGCAATCGCATCATTATTAGAAACATACCTTGTCCTTACATTATCTATTCCATAAGAATTTACATCCCACATATATTTATAAAAAGACTCAATAATTAATTTAAACGGTTGTTTTCTATTCCACATTGCAAAATGATGCTCATAGCCTGTAATAAAATGAAAAGATTTTTGTGCTTTCACATCCAAATTTAAAGTTCCAGAAAGTGTTCTAAATTCTCTATATGCAGGCGGCTGATAATATAATCCTGTAGCAAAACGAAATTGAGCGTTTCTTCGTGTTAATTGACCATTATGATTATAATAAAATCTAGGATATATCACAAATGAAATTCTTGGAGTTAAATAGATATCATTATTTATTTCAGTATAACCAAATCTAACACCTGATTGTAATGAATATTTAATCGAAGAATTAATGATAGTATCTAAGCCCCAAACTGAATCTTTTTTCACTTTAAGTATTACTTTTTCTTTTGTCTTACTCCACAAATAAGAATGTTGAAGAAAGCCCGATACACGATTTGTTTTTAGAAATAAATCACTTTTAAGGGATGAACTCAATTGTAGTTTATCAGGGCTAAAAATATTTTTAGGAACCTGACTATAACCTGCAGAATCAAGGTATTTCCACTCGTTTAATCTATCTTGTATTAAATCGTGTTGATAAGAGATACCCCAAAATACTTTTTGTTTGTCATTAAATCTAAAAACACCATTGTGATATATATTTATTAATGTTGCATTCAATTGATTTCTAGCATGATTCAAAAAACCACCTACTCCTACTGTGCTTATAGAGTCGCCTACATTATTTTTAGAAGGATCTGTTTCTAATTCATTAATATAATACTCTGCGAGAATATCAAAACTTTCGCTTTCATTAGATTTAAAAATAGATCCATAAAAATCTAAATTTAAACGTTGACTTGGCCGATATTTAAAAGCTGTACCTGCTGTCATAGTTTGAAAACTAGTGTGCTCCTGGCCATCAAAATATATATTTAATCGATATGCTTCATTCACCGTACCAAAATCGGTAGCTTGTGTTTGTGGAGCAAAACGAAATTGATTGGATGAAAGATGCATAAAGTTAGACCAGGTAATCTTTGGAGTCAACGTGTAATTAGAAAAAAATTGACCGTCATAAAAAACAGGATTATAATTACCTTTTGTTGGTAATGAATTTAAAAAATACCCATTTGCACGGTATCTAAATCCAGCTAGATAATTAAATTTAGGTGTAACACGTTGAGCAATATGAGATTCAACACCCAGTAAAGACAAAGAAACTGAACCATTTGTAGAATCAGGCTCTATGTAACTAATATCAAGAACAGAACTTAATTTATCTCCGAATCTTGCATCGAAACCACCACCACTGAACTTCAAATCTTTTACTAATGAAGAATAAACGATACTCATCCCTTCTTGCTGACCAGCCCGAGTTAAAAAAGGACGATTTACTAAAAAACCATTGACGTAAACTAAATTTTCATCGTAACTACCTCCACGAACATTATAATTAGATGTTAACTCATTATTTGAACTTGCAGAAGTGGTGTAAACTAATGTCCTTTCTACAGAAGTCAATGGTAATTTTTGAAAATCTAAATTTGAAATTTTTTGTAATGTAGGATCTAACTGATCTTTAGTAATAATAATTTTATCTGTCAGTTTAAAATTAAATTTGATTTTTCCTAAATTGAGTAATTGCCCATCTTGTAAATAGACATCTTTACTTATAGTTACAGAATCATAATTAAAAATTAGGTTGTGCTTTTGATTACATGGTAAGACAAGTTCAAAATAACCTTCAAGATTAGTTTTTGTTTTAGTTGAATCCGTTTTTATCTCAAGGAATGGAATAGGTTTATTATTTTTTGAAAAACAAAGTCCAATGATTTTCCCAGTTTGAGCAGAAATAGTAAATGAAAATAGAACTATAATACTAATTAACAGAAATCGCATAGATTCATTCAACGATATATTTAAAAATTTATTATTTACCATTGAATACAAATTAAATCTTTTTCGAGTGGATTTAAATTATTCTTTAATAAATCTATACAAGCTATAGGATCTTGATTATTGAGCAATCCAAAAAAATTCTCTTTTCGTTCAATCAAACTTTGCTCTGGATATACCTTTTTTAGAATATCTTCAATTTGTTTTAAAGATATATCGTGTCGTTGTTTCTTGTTTTTTTCAAGTTTTCCAAATATGCTATCTAATTGTTTACCCATTTTTACAATCTCGGACTCAATATAAGTACCCAACGATTCGTTTTCCTTCTCTTTTGATAATTGTCTTAATGAATCAGTTAATTCATTGAAATGATTTGAAATTTGATTGGTTACTCCATTTGATTTTTCATGTTTCTCTAAAAATTGCTTTTTCAGTTTCAACTCACTTTCAAAAATCTCTTTTGTTTCGAACCCTAAATTCTTCCATTTTTGGATGATTTTATTATCAAAAATTTGAATAGAAACACGTACTTGTATTAATGGAAAAGGTATACCAGCGGATTTAAAAACTTCTTTTAATTGAAGCCAATAAGCCATTTCGCCTCCTCCTCCAACATATGCTAAATTTGGTAAAATTGTTTCTTGGTACAATGGTCGCATAACCACGTTTGGCGAAAATCTTCCAGGGTGTTTTTCTATTAATTCACTTATCTCTTCTTTAGAAAAGGTTCCTATACCTGCGATCGATACATGACCATATTCATCAGGTATCAATCTGTTTCTCAATCCTTTTTGAATATAAAATAAATTAATAGGTCTAGCAAAAGCTTGAGGTTTTATCGAATTTAGTATTAAACGATCATTTGTGATTGCAACATCATCTTGAACAAAAGAGTCTAAAACTTCTTTTTGCATTGTTTTTACAAATTCAGCCTTTAACTCATTATTATCTGCATCCAAAATAACAAGACCGTATTTTTCAAATAAAAAATGCATCAAATTTCTAGTAGCACTACCTAAATCAGCTCCATCAAAAGATTCAATAATTGAATGTATTTTAGATTCTGGTTGATTCTGAAAAAATTGATGCAATACATTTTTTAACTCGTTCCATTGTGACAAATCATATCTCCCAATTGGCCCTCCCTGAAATTCGTTCCATTCTACTTTTCTACCAAACAAATGAGTATGATTAACTTCATCGAAATCATGGTCTTCAGAAGCTAACCAATAAACAGGAATAAAATGATATTCAGGATATTCACTATGTAATTTTTCTGCTAAATTAATTATATGTAAAATCTTTATAATTACATAAAACGGTCCTGTAAAAAGATTTAATTGATGACCGGTAGTTATTGTAAATGTATTTTGTTTTTTTAGTAATTGTATATTCCTATAAACAGGGCTGGATTCAGATAATGTTTTATATTGCTCATCTAAAACTTTCACTAAAACATTTCGTTTTTCATGATTGAAAAATGAAGATTTTTCGCCTATTTGATCCCTAAAACTTTCAATACTGAAAGGTCTATTAATAAATAAATTAAGTTCATCTTGTTTGTAAACTAATTGATTGGCAATCTCAGTAAAAAAAGGTATTTTATATCGAGGAACAGTAAAAGTGTTCATAAGAATTTTAAATTTTCTGTAAGAATGTACCAAAATACATACTTTTGTCAAAAAAAACGAAAATGGAAGCAATAATCAAAACAAACAAAGGTGAAATGAAAGTGAAATTTTACGATCAAGATGCTCCAAATACGGTAGCAAATTTCGTGAAATTAGCAAAAGAAGGATATTATGATGGATTGAAATGGCATAGAGTTATTCCTGATTTTGTTATTCAAGGAGGGTGTCCAAACTCTAGAGAAGGAGCTACGGGAATGCCTGGTACTGGAGGTCCTGGTTACAAAATTGATTGTGAGTTAACCGGTGAAAATCAACACCATGACAGAGGTGTTTTGTCTATGGCTCATGCAGGAAGAAATACAGGTGGTTCTCAGTTTTTTGTTTGCCATAGCAGACGTCAAACTTCTCATTTAGATAAAAACCATACCTGTTTTGGCAAAGTATATGAAGGACTTGATGTAATTGATGCGATTCGTCAGGGTGACTCAATTGATGCAATCGAAATTATTGATTAATCAACAACAAATAATTTAACAAAAAAACGGGAAATAAATGTTCCCGTTTTTTTTTGTTTCCTATTTATATGGTTGTATAACTTAAAAAAAAAAGCCACTTTTGTATGTAAAATTCATTTCTTATGAAATTAGGTTTATTTTTTATTTTGTTGTTTTCTTGTAGCTTTAGATCATATGGGTTTTCTTTAAATTTAAAACCAAATGATAATCAAATTGATGACTCAACAAATTACAACTTCTTTTCTCCGAATAATGATTCTATTAATGATTACTTTACAATTGAAAAAATCAGAACCAGAGAAATAATAGATGCAAAATTTTCCGTATTTAACCGTTGGGGAGATTTGGTATTTGAGGAATCCCCTTTTTTAAATAAATGGAATGGTCAGGGAAATCAATTAAATGTAAAAGATACAGACCTTCCAGAGGGGGTTTATTTATACAGATTAGAATATAAATTTAATGATAAAACGACCACTTCTCTTGGAAAAATCATTTTAAAACGATGAAAAAATTAATTGCATTTATTTTATTGATAATAACCCAATTGTCTGCTTTCTCTCAAAATAGACAGTTCAACCATATATACATGCTAAACCCTGGGTTCTTCAACCCTGCAAATATGGATATTTTCACGAAATATGGTGGTACTTTCAACTATCTTAATGATTATATGAGTTCATCCTATTCTCCATTAAGTTTTTCTGCAATGGGTTATTATAATCCAAGACCATTTCAAGGATTTGGCGGTTCAATTATTAATGACAATTTTGGTGCGTACAATCAATTAGAAGTAGCTGGAAACGCATCATACAAAATTTTATCAAGAAATGCTGGCGGTTTTTCGCATGCATTTGGAATTAGAGTTGGTTTCCTTCAAAAGTCTTTAAATACACTAGATTTAAGATATCAATCTTTAAAATCTAGCCAAATTATTGATCCAACTCTAGGAGAAGTTCCAAGAGTTTCTTCTAATGGATTAAATGTTGGTTTTGGTTATGCATTTGTTACCAATAAAATCGATGTAAACGTTAGTTTCCCTTACTTTTTTGGTAATAGAATGCCTTTTTCGGGTGTCGACTCAATACCACAACGTAGTGCATTAGAAATGGGATTATCAGACTTTTTTCTAACCGCTGGTTATAAAGTTAGATTCGATCAAGATTGGTATGTTTTCTATCCAACAATAATTGCCAAAGGAGCGAAAAGCGCGCCTTTTCATTTTGGGGCTGATTTAAATTTCTTATTCAATCAGTTACTTTGGGTAAGTGCTGGATTTAGAAGTGATATGACAATTGCAAGTAGCATTGGTGTATTTTTAGATCAAGGTTTCAGAATTATTTATTCTTATCAAAACGCAGCATTAACAAAACATAGTGCAACGGGATGGAATAACGAACTTTCAATAGGTTATGCAAGAACTATTCCTGATAATCCATTTAATTACAGAAAATATACTACTGTCTCTGGTGATGTCAAAAAGGCTAAAATTTTCAAAATTAAAATGCCTAGAATTAAATTTCTACGTAAATTAAAAGGAAGAATGAAGTACGATTAATTCGTACTTTTTTCTTTTTTAGAGAAGTAAGAAGTTAACCATACTCCAAAGAAAATCATCGCCATATATCCAATTTTCTCCAAAGTGATTGTTTGAGTATAATCATCTGAAATTCCTATTGCAGCAAATAGAATTGCAAATACAATTACTAACACAGGCTGAGTATAAATATAAGAACTCGATGTAGAAGGGCTCAAATATTTCAAAGCATACATTGTACTCAAATAAGTTAAGAAAGTCACTCCAAAAACGATGTATCCAATTTTCCCCCATATTTCAGCTGGAATCACACTAAAATCAACTTTGAATGTTTCTATATAAGTATATGGAAAGATAAGCATATACATTAATCCAAATGTAAAAACATAGGTAATTACTGTAAAAGGAGAGTAGCGTTGCATTAAAGGTTTAGCAATAACCAAATAAACAGCATAACTCAACGAATTGATAAATAAATAAATATCACCAAGTGTTGAATCTCCTTTGCCTGTTTTACCAACCAGTGTTAATAAAATTGCTCCGATTGCTCCTATGAGAATACCAATCATTTTTTGCCAACTTACTTTCTCTTTGAATAAAAAATAAGCAATGATTGCTACTAATATAGGATTAGTAGTCATAATGATCCCTGAGTTAATCGAAGAAGATAAATTCAGTCCGTGAAAGAAAAACAATTGATTGATTGTGACACCGAACAAACTACATAGTAGAAACAATCCAATATCTTTTTTTTGTATTCGTTCTTTTGGTAAAAACAATAACTTAATAATCCAAAATAAAATTGTTGCTCCAGCTATTCGAAAAAATATAAAGGTAGTTGGAGAAAGAAATGCAGGCATAACCCCTTTAGCGATGATATGCCCTGCTGCGTATAGTGTATTAACAAAAAGTAAAGCTAAATGAGCTCTCCAAGTAGCTGACATTAAAGACTAAATTTAATTTTGAAATCCATATGTAAGTTATCATTTACAGCAATTCCCATCATAGACGGTTTTTCTACTTTGTGTTTATCTAAACTAACATAGAAATCCCCTTTTAGGGTAATTTCAGATGATGTTTTTGATTGTTCTGCTTTAATAGTAATATCACGTTTAACACCATGAAAATTTAATTCTCCATTTATAATTAGCTCATTACCATTATCTTTAATTGATGAACTTACAAATGTTACTTTAGGATATTTAATAGCTTCCAATACTTCTAAAGCATGTGAATCTCTACTTGAATTTTTAGAATCAAAAGATGCCACTGTTGCTGCTATGGCAATTTTATTTATTTCTTTAGCAACATTATCATAATAAGCATTACATATAAAATCTTTGGAAGTTCCTATTGATTCATGCATAGGATGTGAAAGCGTGTATCTTAAAAAAGAATCTTCTTTATTTGCCGATACTTTGACATTATCAAAAGAAAACAAACCAAATAAAATGGTTAATAAAAGCGAGTTAAAAATAATCTTTTTCATACTTTACAATTTTAAAATTTCATAACAACCATTGCTCCTGTATACAATCCTGTGGTAATATATCCCGAAATTTGGTGGAATTTTTTTAAGTCATCACTATTTCCATTTTTTAAACTTGATGAACCATAAATCATTCTACCTATAATCGGTGTAGCTACCATTCCTGTGAAATGCAAATACGCCAATGTTTTATGTGCTTTCATATTGCTCCAACCCTTGTTTTTGCGAATAATCACAGGTGGCGGTGCTAAAAATTGCAATAAAAACGTTGAACCATAAGCAATCATTGTTGTAGTTACAGCAGCATCATGTATAGATTTTAATGTCAGCATATCTTGCCCAGCAGTTGGTGAATTTGAGTGCGACTTATTAATTAACATTTGACCTGAAATAGAAGAGATTATCATCGTTCCAACTGCAGCCATGCCAAGTGCTTGATGGGTTTGCAACATTCTTCTACGAATTATTAATTCTCTTTCTCTTTTCTCTGGTGTTAACTCAAAAAATGAAATCTTTCTCATTACCCCATGTTCAGACCATAAAAATCGTTTAACTGGACCCATTCCATCTGGCAACAAGGACGTCACTTGTGTCTTTAAAGCAGGGTCATCAGCCAATAACTCATCTTCTTCTGCTGATTTTGTTTTTATAGTATCTGTTTGAGCAAAAACAGACAATCCAACAAACAAAACAAACAACACACTAAAAATCTTTACCATGGTAAATATATTTAAAATTTCTAATCAAAGGACGTAAAAAAATGATGATAATTAATTTTTAACTAAAAAATTAACATTTAAATACTTTAATTTAGATTCAATCTAATACAGGATTAATTACCAATGAAATTTCCTCCAGACGTTTATAAGCATGCTCTACCGCAAGAACATTCGAATAAATCATTCGTAACTTATCATTTTTTTCAGACATTTTACAATCTTTTGGACTAGATTGAACATACGCTAAAATTCGTTGAAAAGCAGGTGAATCATAAAAAGGAGACTGTGGATTAGAGATAAAACTGCAAACCATCGTATTTGATTTAATCACCAATTTTTCTATTCCTAATTCTTCTGCCAACCAACGTAATTCAAAGGAACGGAATAGCTCTTTAACAGCCCTTGGTAATGGACCAAATCGGTCTTGTAAACGAGTTGAAAATTTCTCTAAAGTGTCCTTATTCTCCAAGTTATCTAATTGTTGATACAAACTCAATCTCTCAGCAACATTATTTACATAATCATCTGGTATTCTGATTTCTAAATCTGTTTCAATTACGCAATCTTTTACAAAAAGAATAAAATCATCCGTATTTCTATCAGCATACAAATCTTTAAATTCAGTCTCTTTTAATTCCTCCATCGCCTCATTCAAAATCTTCTGATACATATCGAATCCAATATCTGAAATAAAACCACTTTGTTCTCCACCTAATAAATTTCCTGCACCACGAATATCTAAATCTTTCATAGCGATATTAAAACCAGAACCTAAATCAGAAAACTGAACCAAGGCTTCCAATCGCTTACGAGCTTCTGAAGTCATTTCGTGAAATTTAGGTGCAATCAAATAACAAAATGCTTTTTTATTTGAACGACCTACCCTACCACGTAGCTGATGTAAATCACTCAATCCAAAATTATTAGCATTATTAATCAAAATGGTATTTGCATTTGGAATATCAATCCCTGACTCAATTATAGTAGTTGCCAATAAAACATCATAATCCCCTTGAATGAAGCCCATCATTATTTTCTCAAGCTCCTTTCCATCCATCTGTCCATGCCCTATGGCAACACGAACTCCAGGACAAAGTCGTGCTATCATACCCGAAACTTCCTTGATGTTTTGCAATCGATTATGAACGAAATAAACCTGTCCTCCCCTAGAAACTTCATATGAAATCGCATCTCTAATTGCTTCTTCATTAAACTGAATAATTTCGGTTAAAACGGGCTGTCTATTTGGTGGTGGAGTATTTATAACACTCAAATCACGAGCACCCATTAACGAAAATTGTAAGGTTCTTGGAATTGGTGTTGCAGTCAATGTAAGTGTGTCAACTGTTGTTTTTAACGTTTTTAATTTATCCTTTACCGATACACCAAATTTTTGTTCTTCATCAATAATAATTAAACCTAAATCCTTGAATTTAATTTTATCGCTAATCAACTTGTGCGTACCTATCAAAATATCAACCTGACCAGATGCTACTTTTTTAATGGTATCGGTAATTTCTTTAGCAGATTTAAAACGATTTACATAATCTACAGTAACAGGAAAATCAGATAAACGTTTTGAAAAACTTCTAAAATGTTGATGGGAAAGTATCGTCGTAGGAACTAAGACAGCAACTTGTTTACCATCAGTAGCCGCTTTAAAAGCAGCACGTATTGCAACTTCAGTTTTACCAAAACCAACATCTCCACAAACCAGACGATCCATTGGTGTTGGTGATTCCATATCTTCCTTAATAGCTTGGGTTGCTTTTAGCTGATCTGGTGTATCCTCATACATAAAGGAAGCTTCCAACTCTGTTTGTAAATAAGTATCTGGATTATATGCGAATCCCGGCTGAGTTTTGCGCTTAGCATATAATTGAATCAAATCAAAAGCCAATTCTTTGATTTTCTTCTTTGTTTTATTTTTTAAAATAGACCAAGCCTGCGTACCTAATTTATTCATCTTAGGAACTGCACCTTCTTTGCCAGTAAATTTCGAAATACGGTGTAGGGAGTGAATACTTACATATAACACATCCCCATCTTTATAAACCAAACGTATGGCTTCTTGGGGTTTACCATTAACATCAATCGTTTGTAATCCAGAAAATTGACCGACACCATGATCGATATGTGTAACATAATCTCCTTTTTGAAGATCGTATAATTCCTTTAACGTAATCGCTTGTTTTGATTGAGCAAACCCTTCCTTCAGTTTAAAACGATGATAACGTTCAAAAACTTGATGGTCAGTATAACAAATTACTTTCAAATCAGGTAAAATAAACCCTTCATGCAAAGCAACTGGCATAGAGATAAAATCTACTTCACCACCAATATCTTCAAAAATGGAATATAAACGATCGATTTGCTTTGGTTGGTTGGAAAAAAACAAATTGGTGAATCCAACTTTCTTTCGTTGAATTAAATCCTCACGTAATAATTCGAAATTTTTATTAAAAGCAGGTTGTTGTTGCACTTGAAATTGTTGATCAAATGTAGGAGTGAAATAAAATTCAGGTCCCCATTCAACAACGGAATACTTCTCAACTTCAGTAATCCATTCCGTTTTGTGTGTATACAAATCCCCAGGCAAAGTTTGCTTAACCGTATGATTTAGTTTATCATAAATGGAAACCGCCTTCTCATATTCTTTATCCAACTTAGATGTTACTTCTCCCATTGAAGACATCCAAACAGTAACGTTTTTACCTAAAAAAGTTAGGAAAGTTTCTAATCCATGTTGAATAAACTGTTTCTGAACATTAGGAACAATATTAAAAAAATCATGTGTAGCAATAGACAATTGATCTACTGGATTAAATGTTCGAATAGACTCTAGCTCTTCACCAAAAAACTCCATACGAAATGGATAATCATTAGCAAACGAAAAAACATCTAAAATTCCACCTCTAATAGCAAACTGACCCGGTTCATAGACAAAATCAACTCGTTCAAAACCATAATCCAACAGCAACTCATTCATAAAATCAAGCGAATAGTTTTGTCCTCTTTGAACGCGTAACGTATTTTCGGTCAATTTCTTTTGTGTGGGCACTTTTTCAAACAACGCTTGCGGATAAGTTACTACCCACGTATTTGTTCCATTATTAATCTTTTCTAAAACTTCAGCGCGCGCTACCACATTCGCATTATCAGTTTCTTCGAATTGATAAGGTGTGCGATATGATGCAGGATAAAAAACAATATGTTTTTCTTCAGGAAAAATACTTTCTAAATCATTGAAAAAATAAGCAGCCTCTTCTTTGTCTTGTAACACAAAAAGATGATGACCAGGAACTTGTCCTGCTAATGTTGATGCGTATATGGAACGTGCAGAACAAAAAAGTCCTTTCCAATGTATTTTTTGTCCACTAAATTGTAATTGATTTGCCGTAGCATCAATGGCAGGATTTGAAGCAAATAACTTCCTGAACGCTTTTATTTCCATAGGATTTTCGAAGTAAAACAAAAGTATAAATAATGAAACAAAATCATACAGAAAAGTGTTCGGAAATGGTTATAGAATATCATTCAAAACATTTACAGGTTTGAAAACCGAAATCATTAGCTTTTTCTTTAACAAAAGAATAAAATATAAAAATTAGATTTTTTTCTTCTACACTCGATACTTTTATAAATAATTGATTTTTATTATAGCTAAGAAGAATTAGGAAGGATTTGAATCAAAAGATATATTTACAAATAGTTTGAAATTCATAAACTTAAAAAAAAATGATAACGAACAAGTTCATAATAAATTCAAACTGTCATGATAGTAAAGAATAGATTATCAAAATAAATTCACAAAATCGGTGTAAATTTGAATACAATGAGTAGTGAATCTTCAATTGACCAACAATTAATCGCTTTTAAAAATGGACTGTTAAACATTCCTTCAACAGATATTTTGGTCAATAGCAATATAGAAAATCCAAAACTAAAAAAGATTACACTTGATGCATTAGAAGAAACGATAAATATTGACACGAATTGGAAAAGAATTTTAAAACAAAACGAATCCATTTCAACATCAAGTAGTGAAACAACGTTGTGTTTAGCAAATGGTATTTTCAAAAGTGATAATGAGACACCAATCTATATCACACCAATACATTTTCAATGGATAATAAAAAATCAATCATTTCAAATAGAACCTATTTGGGAAAACACTTTTATAAATCCTTGGTTAGAAAAATACCTTCAAACATATGGTCAGGAAATTGAATTCAACAAAGAAATAAGTATTGAAGAAAATATTGAAAATCTCGAATCAAATCAATTCTTTCAAAAACAAAATATTATAATTGAGAAATATCATTTTGTAGGAAATTTCCATCACCACCGATTTTTAATATTACGCGAAATTGAAACACTAATAAATAAGCCAAAAAGCAATCTAATACAACATATCTTCGGTGAGAAAAGTGAACAAACACAAATAATACAACTGTCAAATGGACAAATTTCACAACAAGATAGCGACCAAGCAGAAGCGATAAAAACGTTTGAAAAAGAAAATGTAGTAATAGAAGGTCCTCCAGGAACAGGGAAATCAACCTTAATTACAAACCTAATTTGTAAAAGTGTAGTATCTAATTACAATGTACTATTGTTTTCAGAAAAAAAAGTAGCATTAAATATCATATACCAAAAAGCAAAACAGCATCATTTCGAAAATCTTTGTTACTACAATCCTGAAAACAAAACAGAAACTTTTATACGAACACTTGAAAAAGGTTGGAAAGAAATTGAAACATTTATTGAAAATGACGAGAAAAACTTATTTGTAAGCAAACAATATAGAAGTCAACTTCAATCACTTTTAGACAAACTAAACAGTCCTACCTTAATTGAAAATAGTTCTTTCAAAGAAATACAAGATTGGTTTTCAAAAACCAAACCAACTGAAGCTATTTTTCTAACAAATAACACCACCATTGAAACTTGGAAAAAACACGAAAACACCATTCATCAAATCTATGAAGGGAACCATATTAGCCCCCCTTTTTATGGATACAAATCAACATATATTCAGGAACTAAACAAAACAGAAAAAACTAACGAAAAATGTAGTTTATTAATTCATTATTTTGAAAAATTTGGAATTGAAAATAAAAAACTACTAAATAAGTTTAAACGAAAAATATCAGTTATACAAATAATTAATAATGAAGAATATAAATTATATTTTAAAATTTATTTAATCAATAATAAAAAAGAAAAATTTCAGAAATTAATTCAAAAATATAAGTCATTAAATAACTCAAAAAACCAACACGAAAATAGCTACTCTGCTTGGAATAAAATTCCGACAATCGATCAACTTGAACATTGGAAAGAAATTCTAATTCACGGAAATTTTTATCAAAAATGGAAGCTAAAAAAGTTGCTTGCAAAATTTCTATCTGATACGATTACTCCAGCAATTATTTTAATAGAATCATTATCAAAAGCAGAGTTAGAAAAACAAAAAATAAATAAAGTAATAATCCATTTACAACAAATAGGAATTCATCACCCAGAAATAGAAATACCACAAATAGAATTAACACTTTCTCTTATAAATCATTATTCAGACATATTAGATGAAATCAAACAACAAGATTTAGATGAAATAACCGATGAACATTTTACCTTTTTAGAATTAATACAATGGATTGAAAAAAAGGTTGATTTCCCAGAAAACGAATCATTAAAAACATTCATTAAAAACATATTAGACGATTTAAAGTATAACGTAAAAAATAGTTTATATGTTAACTTATTACCTGTAAAAATAATCCACTTCATCCAAAAATTTAATTCTATAACTGAATGTGAACAAGCAATTTCAAATCACTACTTTTATTTACTTCAACATTATTATCCACAACTTACAGAGTTTGATAATACAAAAATTGTATCTCTCGTAAATAAGATTGTAAAGGAAGAATCAAACGAACAAATTCAGTTTGAAAATGAAATTCTACAAAAACGAAAAGCGAAATTCCACCTATACAATCAACTAATATTGCAATCTGACACAAAACTAAGCGCTGAACAAAAAGAATTTAAAAAACAACTTAAAAATGGAAAACGTATTTTAGTTAAGGCATTTGCAAAAACACGACACCGACAATCCATAAGGGATTATATAGAGAGTGATGCCATCCATTGGATAAAAGTCCTAATGCCTATTTGGTTAGTAACACCATCACAAATAGCCACATTGTTTCCTTTAAAAGAAGACCTATTTGATATATGTATTGCAGATGAAGCAAGCCAAATCCCCTTAATCAATGGAATTGGAGCGCTACAACGAAGTAAAAGAGCCATGATATTAGGTGATTCAAAACAAATGAGTCCGAGCAATTATTTCAGCGGTATACATCATTCTGTTGACCTATTACATCAAGCTTCGTATTATTTTGAAAAAAGAATATTAAAACATCATTACAGAAGTAAACATTCAGCACTAATTTCATTTTCAAACAAATACTTTTACAACAATCAATTACAACCATTCCCAACAGCAAATACTACTTACCCATTACACCATCATTACATAGAACAAGGGTATTTTGAAAACAGAACAAATCAAAAAGAAGCAGAAAAAATAAACGAACTAATTACCAAACACATATATTCAACTAAAAAAATAGGAATAGTAGCATTTTCAAACGAACAAAAAGAATTGATTTACAAGAATATTAACCCGGAAACAAAACAAATTCTTGAAGAAAAAATCACAGAAAACAACGCTTTTTTAAAATCATTGGAACAAGTACAAGGAGACGAATGTGATATTTTAATTATATCATTGGGGTATGCTAAAAATATACACGGTCACTTTCAGCTTCAAATGGGTCCGCTCAATAGAAAAAATGGTTATAGAAGATTGAATGTTCTTTTTACTCGTGCAAAAGAATCGATACATTTTGTAACATCAGTCAAAAGCAATGATTTCCCATGGACTGATAATGAAAGTATTATATTACTAAAAGATTATATTTATCAGCTGGAAAATCAAAACTATTCAAATTCAATTAATTTTCCGTTTAATATCTCTCCTAACATAAATGAAAATACGTTAACCATACATGACCTTTATTCTAAAATAACTACTGAACAAGAAATGGTTACCTGCATAGATACGCTGCAAAAAAGGGGTTGGCAAATTCGTTAAATTACGTTAAGGATAAATTCTCTTAAATGAAAAATTCTAACTTTCGGTTAAATATATAGTTGAACGATGAGAAAATTAAGAATGGATGTTGTTATTGCTTTTGTTGCTTCTGCAATGATTGCTTTACTACTCATTCAATTTTATCAAGTTTCACAATTATACGATAGAAAATCCATTGAATTCAAAGCAAAAGTTCAAACACTTGTTGAGCGCATAGCTATTCGTCATGAAAAGGCGGTTGAAATCAAAAAATACTTACATGTAGTTCGAAAAGATATAAGTCCTCAATATAAAGACATTTTAAAACACGAATTTCAAAATTTACTTACAGCAAAATCTACAGTTTCTATCAAAGACACAATGATTTTAGAAAATGGCAAACTGGAAAAATACCTTGCTATTGAAGGAATGTCTGCTGATAGTGTTACAGGTTTAAAAACAAAACATCAAGTATTAGCTCGTGATGTAAGTCAAATAAATGATGTTTTGAATAAAGACATGAACCTAACAAAAAGTTCAGACAATGCAGTGGCACGTGAGTTAGACCAACGTGTAATGAGTCAAATCTTCAAAAAATCGCGCGTAATAAATGAAATGTTATTTGCAGCTTTTCATGATAACACCTACACATCGCCAGAAAAACGCATCGATTTAGCATTTTTAGATTCAATCATTTGTTATGAAACTTGTCATGATAAATTACCAATGGACTTTGAATTTGTTTTAATAAATTCAGAAAATGTTCCTTTAAAATATTCATACCCTACCCCACGTTATAATATTAAAATGGATACTACAAATGCTGCTAAGGCGATCATTTTTCCTTCAAATATTTTAGATGAAACCATCCGCATTATGTTAAAATTTCCTTCTAAAAAAAGTTACCTTTTTAAAGAAATGGAAATGCCATTGACAATAAGTTTACTTCTTGTAATTCTAATTGCCGTAGCTATTTCATACATGTTTCATACCATTCTAACGCAAAAGAAATTAAGCGAATTAAAAAATGATTTTATTTCAAATATGACACATGAATTCAAAACACCTATATCTACTATTTCACTTGCGTGTCAAGCTATGAATGACAAAGATATGATGGGAGAAATCGTAGAACGAACAACACCTTTTGTGAAAATGATTCAAGATGAAAATAGAAGATTAGAAATTTTAGTAGAACGAATTTTACAAAGTGCTACAATAGACAAAGGAGACATACCACTAAAAATTGAAAAAATCAATCTAACAGATATTGTAAAAGATTTGTGTAATAAAGCTCAATTTAGAATTCAAGGAAATTTAGGTGAACTTATAACGAAAATTGATGAAGAGCCTATTTTTATACAAGGAGACAAAATGCATACTACTAACGTAGTTTCAAACTTAATAGACAACGCAATAAAATATAGTAAAGAAAGACCAAAAATTTCAGTGTTATTATACAAACAAAACAATGAAATCGTTTTATCTATTCAAGATGAAGGAATTGGTATCTCAAAAGAACATATTAGCAAAATTTTTGATAAATTGTATCGTGTTCCAACAGGAAACGTGCATAATGTAAAAGGATTTGGTTTAGGTTTAAGTTATGTAAAAGCAATAACCACACTAAATCAATGGAAATTAGACGTGAAAAGTCAAATAAATATAGGTTCAACGTTCAGTGTTCGTATTCCACTAAACAAAAGTTCAATTTAAAATGTAAGATTATGGAAAGAAAATTGTCAATTTTACTTGCTGAAGATGATGAAAATTTAGGATTGTTATTACATACCTATTTATCTTCTAAAGGCTACACTGTAAAACTTGCAAGAAATGGAAAACTTGCAATAGAACATTTTAATAATAATCAAGTTGACTTCTGTATTTTAGATGTTATGATGCCAGAAATGGATGGTTTCGCAACGGCAAAAGAAATACGTGAATTGAATAAAAATGTGCCTATTCTATTTTTGACTGCACGTTCATTACCTGAAGATAAATTAGCAGGCTTTGCTGTTGGTGCAGATGATTACTTGACGAAGCCTTTTTCTATGGAAGAACTACTTGCGCGTATAGAAGCAATTTCAAGAAGAGCGATCAAATCTTCCGATATCACTGGTGATCAGTTTATGGTTGGAAATTTTTTATTTGAGCCACAAACTAGAATGTTACACTTACCTTCTGGAGCGGTAAAACTAACAACCAAAGAAAATCAATTATTGTCACTGTTAGCTAAAAACCAAAATGAAATTATTGACCGACAAGCAACATTAAGAGCTATTTGGGGAGATGATAATTATTTCAATGGTAGAAGTATGGATGTTTATATTGCTAAACTTCGTAAATTATTGAAAGAAGACCCTTCTATTGAAATTATGAACGTTCACGGAAAAGGATTTCAATTGATTGTAAAGTAGTATTATTTGCTTTCGATATAAAGGGTATCAGGACAAATATCCAAACCGTTACTCCAGCTTACAGTTCCAAACTCTACTTTAGCAGTTTGGAACATGGAATAGTCTTTTAATTCAGAAAATAAACCAAAATTCAAGTATGGTTTTACATCAAATTGCTTTTTCTCATGATTAGTAAAAACTAAATCAAGAATATAATCTTGTGTAACTACAACTTTAAGAACTCTAGGATTCATAAGAATTATTTTAGTGGTTCTATTGAAAATATTTTTTGACCTTGTGATGCTAATTCCCAATCTGCCATTAATTCATCTTGATGTAATTCAATCCAAGCTGAAACTAATTTTATTTTTCCGGTTGGCAAACTCCCGTCTAATAAAATACCATCAGGAATTTTAAAAACAGCCTCATCATTTTGATATTTCACGTGTATATGCGGAAAATGATGTTGTTTATTATCCAGATAATACATCGATACAATTAATCCATAAAACATTGAAATAACAGGCATAACAAAGGGTTTTTACAAAGTTAAAGGTTTTAATTTAAATGAAATTATTTATTAATTGTATTTTTGTGACACTATGAAATATTTAATTGTTGGGTTAGGAAATCCAGGTAGTAAATACGAAGAAACACGACACAATATTGGTTTTAAAGTAGTAGAAGCATTTGCAAAAGAATGCAATACAAATTTCGAAGGTAAAAAATTAGGAGACCTAGCTTTAGCTAAATATAAAGGAAGACAAATTTACCTTTTAAAGCCGAATACATTTATGAATTTAAGTGGAAAAGCTGTAAACTATTGGCTACAATCTGAAAAAATTCCAATCGAAAACTTATTGATTATTACTGATGATATCGCATTACCTTTTGGGAAATTACGTATGAAAGGGAAAGGAAGCGATGGTGGTCACAATGGACTCAAAGATATTCAAGCGCAATTAAAATCGTCAGAATATGCAAGAGTTCGTTTTGGAGTTGGAGCAGAATTTAAACAAGGTCAACAAGCGGACTATGTTTTAGGAGAATGGAATACTGAAGAACGTGAAAAATTGACTGAACGTATTCAAATCGCTACTGAATTCATCAAAGGTTTTACTACTATTGGAATAGGATTAACAATGACAAATTGGAATAATAAGTAGAATGCTTAAATTTGAATTCGAATTTTTTCAAAAGCAAAATTGATATAATGAAAAGACTTAAAATAAAAGACATATTAACCTCACCAACAATTGGTTCTGAAATAACTGTAAAAGGTTGGGTTCGTGCATTTAGAAGTAACCGTTTTATACAATTATCTGATGGTTCTACAATCAATACAATTCAATGTGTAGTTGATTTTGAAAAATTTGATGAAGCGCTTTTGAAAAAAATCTCAACCGCTGCTGCGTTAAGCCTTACTGGACAATTAGTTGAGTCACAAGGAAGCGGACAAGCAGTTGAACTTTTGGTAAATACAATCGAAATATTAGGTGAAGCAAATCCAGATGATGTTCAAAAAACAGTAATGCAACCGAAAAAACATAGCTTGGAATTTTTACGTGAACAAGCACACTTGCGTTTCAGAACAAACACTTTTGGTGCCGTTTTTAGAATTCGTCATGCTGTTGCTTATGCAATTCATAAATTCTTTAATGACAAAGGATTTTTCTACTTACATACACCAATCATCACGGGTTCTGATGCAGAAGGTGCAGGTGAAATGTTCAGAGTAACCACTTTAGATTCAAAAAATCCGAAATTAGATGAAAATGGTAATGTAGATTTTTCAGAAGATTTTTTTGGTAAAGCAGTAAACTTAACAGTTTCAGGTCAATTAGAAGCTGAATTAGCAGCATTGGCACTAGGACAAGTTTATACTTTTGGACCTACTTTCCGTGCTGAAAATTCAAATACTTCTCGACATTTAGCTGAATTCTGGATGGTAGAACCTGAAGTGGCATTCAATGATTTAAATGACAACATGGATTTAACAGAAGAATTCTTAAAATACATTTGTCAATATGTGATGGATCATTGTGCTGATGATCTTAAGTTTTTGGATGACAGAGATTTTGCTGAACAACAAACAAAACCACAAAATGAACGTAATGAATTACGTTTGATTGAAAGATTACAATTTGTCGCTAATAATCCGTTTAAGAGAATTACTTATACAGAAGCAATTGATTTATTATTAAATAGTTCTCATTATAAAAAGAAAAAATTCAAATTTGATGTAGCTTGGGGAACAGATTTACAAAGTGAGCACGAACGTTTCTTGGTAGAAAAAGAATTTAAATCTCCAGTGATTATTACTGATTATCCAGCATCATTTAAAGCGTTTTACATGCGTCAAAATGAAGATGGTAAAACAGTGGCTGCAATGGATGTATTATTCCCAGGCATAGGTGAAATCGTTGGTGGTTCTCAACGTGAAGAGCGTTTAGATATTTTAAAAGAAAAATGTAAAGCATTTAATATTCACGAAGAAGAACTTTGGTGGTATTTAGATACTCGTAAATTTGGTTCTGTTCCGCACGCAGGATTTGGATTAGGGTTTGAACGTATGATTATGTTCGTAACTGGAATGTCAAACATCAGAGACGTAATTCCATTTCCAAGAACACCGCAAAACGCAGAGTTTTAAAAATAGTATACCCACACTAACAAATGTGGGTATTTTTTTATAAATTTAAATTATAAGATAAATCAATAATGGCACTGAAACAACAACTATCACAACGTTTAGAGCAGAGACTTTCTCCGCAACAAATTCAGTTGATGAAATTGTTACAAGTTCCAACTATTGAATTAGATCAACGTATAAAACAAGAAATAGAAGAAAATCCTGCCCTAGAAGAAGGATTAGACCAAATCGAAGAAGATTTTCCTAGTTCAGAAGAAGATTACACAGAAGATTTAGATGGTTCTACCGATTTTGACTTATCTGATTACATGGATGATGATGGAGCAGATTATAAAACTCAATCAAATAATCGCTCTAAAGACGATGAAGAATATTATGTTCCTTTATCAGGTGAACAATCTTTTCAAGAAAAACTTATCGAACAATTACACCTGCTAGATTTAGACGATAACCAATTCTTAATTGCAGATATCATTATCGGAAATTTAGATGAATCTGGTTATTTAAACCGAGAAATTTATGCTATTGTTGATGATTTAGCCTTTTCTGCAAATGTTTTTGTCACAGAGAAAGAAGTTGAAGATGTTTTAATGTTGGTGCAAGAATTAGACCCTGCTGGTATTGGAGCGAGAGATTTGAGAGAATGTCTTTTATTACAACTTAAAAGGGATAACGATGGAGACATTACTCGTTTTACAGCAAAAAAAATTGTTGAGAATCATTTCGAAGAATTTATAAAAAAACATTACGACAAAATTTTAAATAAACTTGAAATTGAAGAAGATGATTTAAAAGAAGCAATAGACGTTATACTAAAATTAAATCCAAAACCTGGTGGTTCATCTAAAGAAACAGAAAAACCAATGCAACAAATTACTCCTGATTTTTCAGTGTTTGAATTTGAAGGTAAATTAGAATTAACGTTAAATGGCAAAAATGCCCCTGATTTGAAAGTAAGCAAAGAATATGAAAACATGTTGCGCGCTTATTCAGAAGGTGCAAAAAAATCAAAATCTGATAGAGAAGCAGTTTCGTTTGTAAAACAAAAATTAGAAAGCGCTAAGTGGTTTATTGATGCAATCAAACAAAGACAAAATACTTTGTTTGTAACGATGAATGCCATCATGAATTACCAACGTGGATTTTTTCTAACAGGTGATGAAACAAATTTAAAACCTATGATTCTAAAAGATATTTCAGAATTGGTAGGTTTAGATATATCAACTATATCTCGCGTCGTAAACAGCAAATACGTTCAAACAAATTACGGGATTTTTTCACTCAAATATTTCTTTTCTGAATCGATGTCAACAGATTCTGGAGAAGAAGTTTCAACAAGAGAAGTAAAAAAGATATTAGCTGATGCAATAACACAAGAAGATAAGAGAAAACCCTTACCTGACGACAAACTAACAGACTTATTACAACAAAAAGGGTATAATATTGCAAGAAGAACAGTTGCAAAATACCGTGAACAACTGAATATTCCAGTTGCACGATTACGAAAAGAACTATAAATGAAATTACTTTCAACTACAATTTCTTGGATATTTATGCCTTTAATTATGCCTGTTTATGCATTAATTATAACGATGTATATCCCTTCATTTGAATCAGGTTTTTATCAAAGAAATACACTTTACTTTTTAACCCCTGAATTAAAATTAGCAATATTAGCTTTGTTTGGGTTATTTTCATTTTTAGCTCCTGCTTTATCATTATTGTTTTTAAAGCAAAGAAAAATTATTTCATCAATACAGGTAGATGAACAAAAAGAACGTTCATTACCAATGATAATTACAGCTCTTTATGCCGCTTTTTTTGCTTGGTTTTTATGGAACAAAACCCCTCAAGGTATCTTACCGATACAAATACATTTATTTCCATTAGGAAGTTTTGCAGCAATAATTATTGCAATCATAGTAAATGGATTTGAAAAAGTTAGCTTGCATGGATTAGGAGCAGGAATGTTTTTAGCTTTTATTATCTCCTATTATCAAATTCAATTGTATTATCCGTTATCAATTATCTTCGTTTCTACTATACTTTGTGGAATCATTCTATCATCAAGACTTTATCTCCAAAAACATACCTTAAAACAAGTCTTTTTAGGGTTTGGGATTGGTTTTATAGTTTTATATATCACCTTTCATTTATAATTTATTCCAAAAAAAAAGACTACCTCATTTCTAAAGTAGTCTTATTTCTTTTATCTAGGATTCTTTTTTCTAAAGAATTCTAATATTCAAATGTTTCCATAAATTTCGTGGTAAAGTTTCCATTTTTGAAATCTTCATTATCCATTAATTTTTGATGGAAAGGAATGGTTGTCTTGATACCTTCAATTACATATTCATCTAATGCACGTTTCATTTTTAAAATTGCTTCATCTCGTGTTTGCGCAACAACAATTAATTTAGAAATCATTGAATCGTAATTTGGTGGAATTGTATAACCTGCATATGCATGAGTATCTAATCTTACACCGTGCCCACCTGGACTATGATATGAAGTAATTAATCCTGGAGAAGGTCTAAAATCGTTATAAGGATCTTCAGCATTTATACGACACTGAATTGCATGCATTTGTGGATAATAGTTTTTTCCAGAAATTGGATGACCAGCAGCAATTTTAATTTGCTCTTTAATCAAGTCAAAATTGATTACTTCTTCAGTAATTGTATGTTCTACCTGGATACGAGTATTCATCTCCATAAAGTAGAAATTTCTGTGCTTATCAACCAAGAATTCAACTGTTCCAACACCTTCGTAATTCACTGCTTTTGTTGCTTTAATAGCAGCTTCACCCATACGCTCACGTAATTCATCAGTCATGAATGGAGATGGTGTTTCTTCAACCAACTTTTGGTGACGACGCTGAATAGAGCAATCTCTCTCTGAAAGGTGACATGCATTTCCGAATTGGTCACCAGCAATTTGAATCTCAATGTGACGTGGTTCTTCAATGTATTTCTCCATATAAATACCATCGTTTCCGAAAGCAGCAGCAGCTTCTTGTCTCGCAGAGTTCCAAGCAGCTTCTAAATCTTCTTCTTTCCAAACGATACGCATTCCTTTACCACCACCACCAGCAGTTGCTTTCATGATAACAGGATAAACGATTTCTTTCGCTTGTTTAAAAGCATCTTCTAAATCTGCTAATAATCCTTTTGAACCAGGGATACAAGGAACACCAGCTGCAATCATTGTTGCTTTTGCTGTAGCTTTATCTCCCATACGAGCGATTTGATCAGGCAATGCACCAATAAACTTTATTCCGTGTTGTTGACAGATTTTAGAAAACTTTTCATTTTCTGATAAAAATCCATAACCTGGGTGAATTGCATCTGCATTCGTAATTTCTGCAGCAGCAATAATATTAGGAATAGATAAATATGACTTTGCACTTACAGCAGGTCCAATACAAACCGCTTCATCTGCAAATCTTACTGGTAAACTGTCTTTGTCAGCAGTAGAATAAACTGCTACAGTTTTAATTCCCATCTCTTTACAAGTACGAATAATACGTAAAGCGATTTCACCTCTGTTTGCAATTAATATTTTTTTAAACATTTCCGTTGAATTTATAAAAAAAGGGAGCAAACTTTTGATAATCAAAAGTCGGCACCCTCTACTAAGATTCGTTTATTATGCTGGATCAACTAAAAATAATGGTTGATCATATTCTACAGGAGAAGCATCATCAACTAATACTTTAACTATTTTACCAGAAATTTCAGACTCAATATCATTAAACAATTTCATTGCCTCAATGATACAAACTACCTGACCTTTTCCAATTGAATCACCTACATTAGCAAATGCAGGTTTATCTGGAGAAGATGAACGGTAAAAAGTTCCAATCATAGGAGACTTAATAGTAACATATTTAGCATCCTCAGAAGGAGCTGCTGTTTTTGGAGCTTCTACAACTGGTGAAGCTGCTGGAGCGGCAACAGGAGCAGCTACAACAGGAGCAGATTGTGCTACTGGAGCTTGAACATAAACAGTATGCTCTTCTTTTTTCGTTTTATGTTCAGCTTTGATGATGATTTTAAAATCTTTTTGTTCGATTTCAACTTCACTTACACCTGATTTAGAAACGAATTTAATTAAATCTTGAATTTCTGTAAGATTCATGTTATTTGATTTAAGTTCTTATTCTTAATTTGAATTATATGCCCATTTTAAATATACAGCACCCCATGTAAAACCACCTCCAAAAGCAGATAAAATAATATTATCTCCTTTTTTCAATTGTTTTTCCCAATCCCATAAACAAAGTGGTAATGTAGCTGCTGTAGTATTACCATACTTTTGAATATTAATCATCACTTTTTCTTTTGACAATCCCATTCGTTCAGCAGTTGCATCAATGATTCTTAAGTTCGCTTGATGTGGAACTAACCAATCTACATCTTCACTCGTTAAATTATTTTTCTCCATGATTTCAGCAGAAACCTCAGCCATGTTAGTTACAGCAAATTTGAAAACAGTTTTACCTTCTTGCTTTACAAAATGATCTCTATTTTCAACAGTAGCTAATGTTGCAGGGTTTGCTGAACCTCCAGCTGGTTGAATCAAATATTTTCTACCTGAACCATCACTTCTCAAAATCGCGTCTTGAACACCAAGTCCTTCTTCATTAGGTTCTAATAAAACAACTCCAGCTCCATCTCCAAAAATAACACATGTTGTACGGTCTTGATAATCAATTATTGAACTCATTTTATCAACACCAACTACAAGTACTTTTTTATGAGTTCCTGTTTCAATAAATTTTGCACCAGTTTCTAATGCATAAATAAATCCTGAACATGCAGCAATTAAATCAAATCCCCAAGCATTTGTCATTCCAACTTTATCACAAACGATGTTGGCAGTGCTTGGAAACGGATGATCGGGTGTAACTGTAGCAACAACTACTAAGTCGATATCCAAAGGAGATAATCCTTTTTTTTCTAATAATTGTTTCACAGCTTCAGCAGCCATATCTGAAGAAGCACCATCTTTCATGATTCTTCTTTCAGAAATACCCGTACGAGTTAAAATCCACTCATCTGTAGTATCAACAATTTGTGCTAAGTCATGATTACTCAAGATGGTCTCAGGTAAATACCCTTGAACACCAGTAATTGCAGCTGTTATTTTACTCATATATTAATTAAATGCTTCGTTAACTCGGGTAGCTAATCCAGATTTTGCTACGTGATATGAATGTAACACCATATTTTTCACAGCAATATCGTTGGAGATTCCGTGACCAATAATCACATTACCTTTAACACCTAAGATTGGTGTTCCACCATAGTTTTCATAATTGAAACGATCAAAATATTCATCTTGAATACCTCTTTTTCGTAACATATGATAAAAACCTTCAGCCTGTTTCAATACGATATTACCCGTGAAACCATCACAGACAATCACATCAGCTTTACCTCGGAAGATGTCTCTACCTTCGATATTACCTATAAAGTTCACTTCCTCAGACTCTGCTAACATTTTGTGTACAGCAATAGTAAGTAAGTTCCCTTTTGTTTCTTCCTCTCCAATATTTAAAAGAGCTACCTTAGGGTTTTCAATTCCATATACATTCTTAGCATACAAAGCACCTAATACCGCAAATTGATACAACACATCAGGCTTGCAATCCGCGTTTGAACCAACGTCTAATAACACAGAACTTCCTCCATCAAATGAAGGAATTACTGAAGTTATACAAGGACGTATTACTCCTGGAATTGTATTAACCTTATAAATTGCACCAACTAACATAGCACCAGTATTACCAGTACTTGCAAAGGCATCAATTTCTTTTTTTGCCAACAAATCAAACCCAACAGAAATTGTACTGTTCGGTTTTTGTGGAATAGCTCTCGTAGGATGGTCATGCATTGTAATTATGTCAGGGGCATGAACGATTTCAAAATCTGAAACATTCGCACCACGTTGAATCATGTCTTTTTCAATAGACTCTTTATCACCCAACAATACAATCTTTACATCCTGAGGAAGTTCTTTTTGGGCGAGAATTGCACCAGAAATATTTGCATCTGGCGCAAAATCACCCCCTAAAATATCTAATCCTATCTTCATCAGGAAGAATAAGTTTTAATTCGCTTAAATTGCTACTTCTTTCTCAGCTACAACTTTTCCTTTGTAGTAAAGTTTTCCTTCATGCCAATAAGCATGATGAAATAAGTGAGGCTGACCTGTTGTAGGACAAATTGCGATATTGTCAGCTACTGCTTTAAAATGCGTTCTTCTTTTGTCTCTTCTTGTAGTAGAAGTTCTGCGCTTAGGATGTGCCATTTTACTTTATTTTTATTAACTATTAGTTCAAATTCTTTAATATTGCCCATCTTGGATCAATGGGTTTATCATTCTCGTTATCTTCTTCCCAATTTTCATCATCATCCTCACCTTCATCAGTCTCATCATCTTCAACATCCCACTCTTCATCATCCCATTCTTCATCATCCCATTCTTCATCATCCCATTCTTCATCATCCCATTCTTCATCATCTAAATCGTCTTCATCTTCAGGGTTTACAAGATGTTGTTGAATCAACCCCCACATTTCTTCATCACATTCTCCATCATCATGAAGCACTCTTAATGGTAATTGTGTAGTAATCAATTCATAAATTGGATTGGTAATATCAATTTGATAACTATCAGGGTGCAAAACCACTAACATTTCATCTTCTTCCTCTTCTAGTCCGAATTTGTATATTAGCTTATAACCACCGTCAATTTCCAAATCCATTGGCGTATTACATCTATCACACAAGGTATTTATTGTTCCTTCAGCATGAAAAAGAGCAATCATCATTGTCTCTTTTTTATCTAATTCTAAAGTTACTTTAACATTTCCTTGTTCAATAATGGAATACTCCATAGATTCAAAGAACGAGTTTCCTATTTCAAAATCAAATAGATGCTTCCCGATTTTTAACCCTACAAACGGAATTAGAAATTCATTATGCATACATTCAGTCTTTGATAAGGAAGGCAAAGATAATAAAATTAAACGAAGATTGTTTATATCTTTTTAAATTTTGACAAAAACAACCTACGTTTTATAAATCATTATCCAATTCAAGGTTAAAAAACGTTACTCTCTATGACTTGAATAGTTTTTCCTTTTCACTTCAGAAACTTGCTGAACCTGAAGTGGGTTCGCATTTATTTCTTTATGGAATTTTCTGTTTTTATATATATCTAAAGACCAATAAATCGCATTGCGCATAGATTGAGCATTTGCAATCCCTTGTCCTGCAATATCAAAAGCTGTTCCATGATCTGGCGAAGTTCGAACAATTGGTAAACCAGCAGTGTAATTCACTCCATCTTCAAAAGAAAGTGCTTTGAATCCTGTAAGCCCTTGATCATGATACATTGCAAGAACTACATCAAATTGATTCAACATAGACGAACCAAAGAATCCATCTGCTGGAAAAGGTCCATATGCAGTTCCTCCTTTTTCTGTAAATGCATTAATTGCCGGAATAATAATTTCCATTTCTTCCGAACCTAACTTACCATTTTCTCCAGCATGCGGGTTCAATCCTAGTACAGCAATTTTAGGCTTAATAATTCCAAAGTCTTTAATTAATGAACTATTCAACTGATTTAATTTATTTAAAATTGATTCTTTTGTAATCGTTGAAGAAACATCTTTCAAAGGCACATGAGTCGATACCAATGCAACTTTTAAACGATCACTTATCATCATCATTAAAGCCTCATCAACATTTGATAAATGAGCCAAATATTCTGTATGTCCTGGAAATTTAAAATCAACTTTAGATATAGCTTCTTTAGAAATAGGTGCTGTAACTAAAACATCTATTTTATTTTGAGCTAAATCTTGGGTTGCTCTTTCCAACGATGCAAAAGCGTATTTTCCTCCAGTTTCTGAAATTTGACCAATCTCAAAACGAATTTCATCATTCCAAACATTGATAACATTTACTCTATTGGCAATTGCCTCATCTGCCGTTCGACATGATTGGTAAGAAAATTCATCAATCTTAATCATTTTTTTATGGTAAGAAAGTGTCTTTGTAGACGCATATATAATCGGAATACAATCTTGTAAAATCCGATTATCTGAAAGTGCTTTAATGACTACTTCAGGACCTATACCATTGATATCACCAATAGTAATCCCAACTCTTACTAACGATTTATCTTTATCTCTATCCATTAGAAGTGTTTTTCTATAAACTCGTGTAACAATCTAACTCCTACTCCAGTTCCTCCTTTACCTTTATAATTTTCAGGTGATTCTAAAAATGCAGGACCTGCTATATCCAAATGAACATAAGGAGCTTTCACAAAATGCTCTAAAAATTTACCAGCAGTAATCATTCCTGCATATCTGCTACCAATATTCTTCATATCAGCAACTGAAGACTTTAAATCATCTTTATATTCATCCCAAAAAGGCAATTGCACTAATCTTTCATGTACATCATTCCCTGCCTCGATCAATTTGTCTAATACTTTTTGTTTAGCATTACCCATCATACACGAAGCTTTTGTGCCAATTGCAACTACTGCAGCTCCAGTCAACGTTGCTGCATCAATCACTAATTCAGGATTATATTTAGCTGAATAAGCTAATGCATCAGCTAATATCATTCTACCTTCAGCATCTGTATTCAACACTTCAATCGTTGTTCCGTCATACATATGAATGACATCCCCAGGTGCATAAGCATTTAATCCAGGTCTATTATCTGTAGCAGGAATTAATCCAACGATATGAACATCTAAATTATTCAAAGCAGCAGCATAAATGGTTGCAGCCATACAAGCCGCTCCAGCCATATCACTTTTCATTAAATCCATAGATCCAGCTGTAGGTTTTAAACTCAAGCCTCCTGTATCGTATACAACTCCTTTTCCAACCAATACTAATGGTTTTTTATTTCGAGCATTTTTTGGTTTATATTCGATAATAGTGAATGTTGGTGGTTCAATAGAACCCTTATTTACAGCCAATAAACCTCCCATTTTTAGGGCTTCGATTTTTGCTTTTTCTAAAACTTGAACTGAAAATTTTGCTTCTTCACCCAGTTTTTGAATTTCAGAAGACAATTGTGAAGCAGTTAAAAAAGAAACAGGTTCATTAACCATATCTCTTGACCAACAAACCGCTTTTAATACATTATTTAGTTTTTGAATTTGTTCTTTTTCAAATTTACCAATTACTTCTATCGTTTCTAATTGGTATTTTCTTTCATCTGCATTTTTGAAATATTTCAAAAATTGATAGTTTGATAACAATAAACCTTCAGCTAATAACAAAGTTGTATCCTTTTTACCAATCAAAGTAATTTTTTTCGCGTCTTTTGGTAGTTTAGTCCTAACTGTACTACCTGCAATTCGCAATTTTTCGTTTGACAAATCGTCTTTAACAAAAAAGATAAATTGATTTCCTAACTTCAAGTAATCTACTTCCTCTTTTCCATCTAAAAAAGTTTTAGATAACTCTTGAGCTAAAGGATGAATATCTGAAACCTCATTATTTTTCTTACCTAATAAAAAAACCAAATGGTCTTCTAAATTATATTTTTTTACTTCTACGATCATATTAGAAATTTTAAAGTCCTAAGTTAAGGATAAAACAGAAATTACTTATCAAAAAGAAAGGGCAATCTAAAAGACTGCCCTCACAAATAAAAATTAATTTTATTTCAATTCTGACATCTGTTTTTTAAACTGTGGATCTGCAGGATCCACTTCTGATAAAATAGTCAGTATTTCTTTAGCTTTTACATTATCTTTTTGTCTAACATAATACTCAACCAAGTATTTACCACAATCAATCATAATACGTTTATTATTTCCTTGTGCACGATCTTCAGGTTTAATCATAAAAAATGCTTTTTCATAATGTGGTCTTGCTAGCCATTTTTCATTTTTAGGATCTAATTGATAAGAAGAATTACCTTTCCAGTATACTCCAGGGGCATAATTTGGAGCTAACGAAATCAACTTACCAAAAGTGGTATCAGCCAAAATGTATTTTTTAGTACTATAATAAGCTCTACCTAAATCAAATAAATCGGTTGCTTGCATAGTAGACTCTTTTGATTTTAATTCATAGAATTCTATAGCCTTATCAAATTTCTTCATTTTAATATATGATTTAGCGATCAATCCAGTGTATTCTGATTTGTTATTAGATTCAATATCATAAGCTTTTTTGTACTCAATAATAGCAAGTGAATCTTTACCAGTAGCAGATAGCATCACAGCTTTATATTTATAATCGCTTGCTAAAATTTTGTCTTTTGGTACACTTGCAAAAAATGCTTCTGCAACAACTAAACCTTTCGAAGAATTTTCTTTATCAGTAGTACATTCAGAATAAGAAGTCATTAGCATTCGGTCTAAATAGAATTTAGAAAATCCATTATTTTTTAGATTAATCGATTCTGGAATAACTTCACAATATTGCTTACCCAAAAATAATGTTGTTATATATCTATATCTAGCCTCAAGACTATTATTAATTTCTAAATACTTTTTCCAATTATCTAATGCACGTTTAATTTTGTTTGCAGACATTAGTAGTTCGGCATGTTCACGATAAGCAGGAGCATAGTTTGGATCTAATTTCTGTGCTTCCATAAAATAAGCGTTTGCAGAAGAATCTGAAGAAGGAGATTTTAATCTAACATAGATCTTTGCAATTCTAACAAGGCCTCTTGCTGATGAAGGATTTATACCTAAAACAAAATTGTAATTTTTAATCGCTTCATTAACATTTGATGAGCTTCGTAACATTAAAACATCACCTTTTAATAAATAATTATCTTCGTTCTTTTCATCAATCTCAATTGCTCTATTTATGTAATTTATCGCATCATCAAACATTTTGGAATCAGAATCTAACAATGCTTTTGTAGCTACTCTATGTAAATCCGCATTTTTTTTATTTGAAGATAATACTTCATCGTATATAGCTTTTGCCGTAGAGTAATCCTTTTCATTTAGCTTAATTCTAGCGTTAGCTAACAAAGTAAAAGGTAATGAAGCATCTTTCGAAGCAGCAAATTTCCAGTTAACTAAAGCAGAATCAAATTCTTTACGTTCAGAAAAATTTTCACCTAAATAATAAAAATATTCAGGTTTGCTTGGATTAGAATTAATTAAATCCTTTAATTCTTTTTCAGCCAATGTATACTGCTCACTGTCAGTTAATTTTATAGCATTCTGCAATGATTGACCATATGAAAATGATGATGCAAAAAACAACAAAACAAATAATTTTTTCATAATATATTTTCTTTTAAATAAAACTTGTAAAAAGCTACAAATACGAATGAAACAAAAATAGCTAATTAGAATTAGAAGAAAATTATTTCACCTTATTTTATGATGAATTAACATTTTCTTAAAATAAACTTACTCAGTTCTAATTTCAATTAATCGAATCGGGGAGTTTGCAGGTACTAATGAAGATTGTTGTACTAATAACTGCCCTGGTTCACGAAGCATAAAATTTATAAAACTTGAATTAATTGAACTTCTATTTGCATAATTAATCATCCATATATCTCTAGTTAAAGGATATTCATGAGTGTATAAAACACCAGCATAAGGTTGAAAAAAACCTGTTTTCTTATCTTTCCCAACCGAAGCAACCCTGATTCCTTTTAAAAAATATTTAGTATCAAAATCATGTTGATCGCTAATCCAATTTACACCTATAACACCAATTGAATTAGGATTTTCTTTAATAAAATCAATAACTTCTTCGTTTGACTTCAACGCAGTAACAACTTTCTCAATTGGACCACCGTTACACAATTTCTTAAGATAATTAAAATTAGCAGAATAGGGTTTGTCAAAAACTACCTGAATTTTACACCCATTTTTCCATTTGTCTTTTTTTCCTAAAAAAATATTTTTCAATTCATTAACAGTAAAAACACTATCAGGATTTGAAGGATGAACTATCAAAGCGATTCCATCAGTTGCAATTTTATTACTTCTAACTTCAATATCTTTTTTCTTTAATAGAAAAATCTCTCTTTTAGATAATTCTCTGGAAATAACAATAGTTTTAATTTTTTTATCATTCATAAGACCTTCTATTGCCTTGTCTTCTGAATCATAAAATGGAATAAATTTAGCCTTAGGAAATTGACTCTGATATGTATCAATACTAGTTTTAAATAATTTTTTGAAAGAATCATCAATTATAATTTTTGCATAAGAATGTTCATCTTTTTCTTTTGATGATGTTGAACTTCCACCGCATGCATACATAAAAAGTGTTATGATAAGTAAAAAAAATGTTTTCATAGTTGATTATAACTGTCTTTTGTTTTTATTCTTAATTATTAAATATAACATAAATGAACGATATAAAGCATAAACAGCCAATATAGCCATCATCATTGGTTTTTTAAACCCATCTAAACGATCGGTAAAAACATCCGTAAAAGATATAAAATAAAAAAGTACTACACATAGCGTAATACTTAGTAATGACATCGCAATATTTACAATTTTCATACAATACAAGTAAATAAAAAAGCCGTCTTTGAGACGGCTTTAACAAGATTTATAATTGAAATCTAAAAGGTATAACAAAACGATAATTAACTGGTTTACCATTTGATCTTCCAGGTTTCCATTTTGAACTTTGTAACAAAGTTTTCTTTACAACACGATCCAATTCAGGAGCTGAACTATTCAAAATTCTAACATCATAAATTCTTCCGTCTTTAGAAAGAACTACCTCAGCTGTAATCTCTCCTCCATCAGATCCGTCTGGAAATTCAGTATTGCGTGTAACCCATGCATAAAAAGCATCCATTCCCCCTGGAAATTCAGGTTCTTCATCAACAAAATCCTCAATTACTTCAACTGGAGCTGTATTTTCTACCGGTCCATTGCCTGGATTGTCAACTACAGGACCCCATACGTCTCCACTTCCTTCAGCATCTTTTGCCCCGGTATTAACATCCTCTACTTGATCTTGAGTTTTGACAGGATCATCAACAGGTATATCAACAATTACTGGTGGAGGGTTGGCAACAACCTTTGGTCCAGGTGGTGGAGCTGGTGGCGGTGGCGGTGGCGGTGGTTTCGGATCATCTTTTTCAGCTGTCTTGATAGTTTGTTTAATCATCTCAACACTAGGACCCTCTACCTTATCCTCCGGTAAATTTTTTACAAACTTGTATATTCCAAAAGAAATAGCAAATGTTGCAAAAACACTTAAAAGAATAATGGCCATGTTACGATCATAATTTCTACGAAGTACATATGCACCATATTCCTTATTCCTATCTTCAAAAACTATTTCGTTTCTGTCGTTTGAAGTTACTTGTTGCCATCTTCTTGCAGTAAAATATTCATACAATGAAATCCCTGCAATGATAAGAGCAATTCCGATTATAATTCCCATACTCTTACTTTTTAGCTTTCATTAAGTCAAGTTCAGCAACTATTAAATCTACAGGTGCAATTACCCCAACCTGTGCGATTTCAAGTTCGTCTATTAAATTCACAAAGTTCTCGCAAGTAGCTTTGTCGTCCGTTTTGATCAAAACTTTCAATGCTTCTCTATCCGTTTGAAGTTTACTAAGCATATCCTTATACTTCTTCTCATCTATTGATTTAGCATTGTATTTTTGATCCAACCCTTTTTTATTCGAAATAACATAAGAGTTCAGTCCTGCTAACAACTTTCTAACTCCATCTGGACCGAAACTTGTTTCTTCTAATTGAGTTAAAGGTTTACCTTCCTTATTCCCCGGGCCATAAAACTGACCTGTGTAATAGTAAATTTTGTCTTTAGTTAATAGAAACGTAATACCATTATTTACTTTTGGAGGATTTTCAATAGGCTCTTCCGTTTTAGGAGGATATACCAAACTCATTACTTTCGGTTTACTAAAAGTAGTAGTCATAACGAAAAATGTAAGTAAAAGGAATCCTAGATCCACCATAGGAGTCATATCAATCCTAGTCGAACCTTTTTTTGGCCTTTTCTTACCACCTTTATCGTGACCGCCACCGCCGTTATCTGCAATTTCTGCCATTTCTTCTAATTATTTAGGCGCTTTCTCAGCCGATGTTATGAAATTCAAGTTATTCAAATTTAAATCCCTAAACGTGTTTATAACATTTTGAGCATGAATGTAAACTGCTTTACCATCTACTCGTAATACATATTTAGGCTCAAAATCAGATTTTATAGGATTCTTTCCTTTCATCACTGCTTCTTCAAACTTTGTTCTACCCGTATTTAACGCAGCTAAATTTCCAAAGTTTATCCAATTTCTCAACTGACCTGTTGCAGAATCAGCCGGGATACCCTTTGTTTCAAATTTTTTACGTTCTGTAGATTCCATGTCTAAATACTTAGGCAGTTCAGCAATTGAACAACCAAAACTTGACATTTTTGTAAACTCCAACTTCTGTTTTTCAGTAAGTTTAAGTTTATATTCACCCTCAATTGATTCAATCAACTCCATTCTAGCATCTGAGTGACTTATGTCCATAAAAACACGACCTCCCTTATCAATGGTTACCGTTAAGTTATTTTCAGGAATAATTTTTTCACTAGTACTAGCAGGTGTTGTTACTTCTACAGGAGAATCTACCCTAGGAATAGCAGCAAGCATAAAGAAAGTCACAAGAAGGAATGCCAAATCCACCATCGGCGTCATATCAATCGAAGGGGAATGTTTTGGAACTTTAATTTTAGGCATTTTCTAATGATTTAAAACTATTATGTAACTGCAATAATTATTTAACTTTTGCTGTAAAGCTTTGTACTATAGAGTAACTAGCTTCATCCATACTGTAAGTATTTCCATCAATCTTCGTTGTAAATAAGTTATAAACGATAATAGAAATAGTAGACGCGAAGATACCTAAGAAAGTATTTACTAAGGCTTCAGAAATACCAGTTGCTAACTGCGCTGGATCTGGAGCACCTCCTGCCATAGCTGCAAAGGCCTTAATCATACCTAATACAGTACCAATCAAACCAATCAATGTAGAGATAGATGCAGATGTAGATAAAATTCCTAGATTTTTAGATAACATTGGTAATTCTAATGCTGTTGCTTCTTCTAGTTCTTTTTTCATAGTTTCCACTTTCTGATCTTTATCTAATGAAGTATCATTAGCAACAGATTCAAATTTAACTAAACCAGCTCTTACTACATTTGCTAATGAACCCTTTTGCTCATCACATACTGCTATAGCTTCTTCTAATTTATTATTCTCTAATTTTTCACGAATATCTTGAACAAACTTATCACTTCTTCCTTTACCTCCGGCTTTTGCTAAAGTTACAAAACGTTCTATTGAAAAAACCAATACAATTAAGTTCATTGCTATCAAAAATGGTACAATCATACCCCCTTTGTGAGCAATTCCTAAGAAATTTCCTTCTTTTGGTTCTCCTTCAACGTCACCACCAACAAAATTATCTGGATTACCAAGAACGTACATATAAACTAATATGCCCGCTACTAAACACAATGCAACTGCAATAGTCGCTACCAAAGATGTGAAACCACCTGATGTTTTTTGATTTGTACTCATCGCTTTTTAATTTTAAATTTAATTTTTTTGACAAACATACATAAAAGTTTTAATTGTTCAAATTTGTAGACACCATTTTATATTAGTTTTTATTCAATATCCAAACTAATTTGTCAAATACTGAATAACAAACCATTAGTTTTGAAATCAAGGAAATACTAATGGATAAAATGAACTATTTCATACCATTTTAGTACAGAAATTTAAACAAAAATTAATGGATTGGTAATTTCTTAACAGAAAGATAAAGAAATATTATTTGTTTTATAGAATCTAAAAAAAATTAAAGCGGAGAGAGAGGGATTCGAACCCTCGATAAGCTTTAGACCTATACACACTTTCCAGGCGTGCTCCTTCAACCACTCGGACACCTCTC
>CANHVK010000002.1 GCA_947464135.1 Flavobacteriia bacterium
GGAGAAGTTCAAGCAAACTTTGCATTGAATAATGATTTAATGAATGAAAAATTCTCATTTTCCGTTTTAGCAAATAAACAAGTCAATACATTGATATTCCCTAACTTATCATCTGGTAATATTTCATATAAATTACTTCAAGAAATGTTAGATGGTGAAACTATCGGACCAATATTAGTCGGATTAAAAAAATCTGTACACGTAGTTCCAATTGGAGCGACAGTTAGAGAAATCGTTAATATGGTTAAAGTTGCAGTAGTTGATGCTCAAAATAAATAAAACTGAATGATCGCTCAATTACAAGGAAAATTAATAGAAAAAAATGCAACTAATTTAGTTATTGACTGTAACGGTGTTGGGTACGATGTAAAAATCTCATTAAACACCTATTCAATAATTGGTAGTGAAGAGTTCACCAAAGTTTATACGCAATTCATTGTACGTGAAGATGCTCAGCTATTATATGGCTTTGCAACGAAAGAAGAAAGAGAGATGTTTAATTTACTTATTTCAGTATCAGGAATAGGTCCTAATACTGCAATGATTATGTTATCATCTTTAGTTCCAAATGAAATCGCACATGCTATTCAAGTTGAAGATGTTCGTACAATACAAAGTATCAAAGGAATAGGCGCAAAAACTGCTCAACGTGTAATTATCGACTTAAAAGATAAAGTATTAAAATTTAGTTTTGGCGAAGAAATTTTACCAGTTGGACACAATACAAATAAGTTTGATGCGTTAACAGCATTAGTATCGCTTGGATTTGATAAGAAGAATGCTGAAAAAGCATTAGATAGAATTATACAAAGTGGAAACGAAAATGTTGAAGAATTAATAAAAGGAGCGCTTAAGATTTTGTAATAAATGCAGTTATTGTGTAGTCATAAACAATTTTGTGGCAAGGTAATTATATTTACCTTGCTTTTGTTGTTTTTAGATGTCAGCTACGCACAAGAAAATAAAATTGAACTACCATTTCCTATACAAAAAACGTACGACCCTACACAAAGTACACAAAATCGCTTTGATTTAGGAAGCCCTACCCAATTAAAACAAACAATAGTTTACGACCCAGTACTCAAAAAATATGTTTTTAAAGAAACTTTAGGTTCGGAAGGATTGATTAATTATAAAAATCCTTCTATGATGACTTTAAAAGAGTATATTGAATATGAACGTAAAAAGTCACTTTCGAAAAATTGGAAGGATAAACTTGATGAACAAACAGAACCTGAAAAAGCACTCGTTGCACCAATAAAAATCGGTGGTAAAGGATTTATTAATTTCTTTGGATCAGATGAAATAAATATAAAACCCCAGGGAACTATTGAAGTCTCATTAGGATTGAATTCTTCTAAATATGACAATCCTTCTTTACCAGTAAATCAAAGAAGAATTACAAGATTTGATTTTCAACAAAATATGCAAATCAATTTAGTTGGAACCATTGGGACAAAACTTAAACTAAGTACAAGTTATAATAGCCAGGCTGCTTTTGACTTCGAAAATGTAACCAAACTAGGCTACACGGGAGATGAAGATCAAATCATACAGAAAATAGAATTAGGGAATGTGTCATTACCATTAAACACTTCGCTTATTCAAGGATCTCAAACACTTTTTGGTGTTAAAACACAATGGAAATTTGGTAAACTAACCATTGATAATGTAATCGCATCTTCAAAAGGGAAAAAACAAGAGATTAACATTGCTGGAAAAGCACAGGTTCAAAACTTTGAACTAACTGCAGATAATTATGAATCGAATCGACATTATTTCTTATCTCATTATTTCAGAGATCAATATGATACAGCGATGTCTCAATTGCCAATCGCTAATTCTCAAATCAATATCACCCGAATGGAAGTTTGGGTAACAAATAAAGTAAACAATACTCAAAATACACGTAATATCATTGCATTTACAGATTTAGGAGAATCTAATCCCAATGTAGTAGACGGAAATCCAGGAAATTTTTCGAATTCTATTTTTCCTGACAATTCTTCCAATGGACTATATTCTTGGTTATTAACTCAAAATTCAGTAAAAGATTTTTCATCAGCAGTTCCCACTTTAAGTAATAAAGTATCAGCTCCAGGGCCTTTTGAACAAGCGATAACTTATGAAAAAGTAGAGAATGCAAGAAGATTGACAGAACAAGAATATAACTACAATTCATTACTTGGTTTTATCTCTCTTAATCAACCGCTTATAAATGATGAAGTATTAGCAGTAGCTTACGAATATACATATCAAGGAAAGACATTTCAAGTAGGTCAATTCTCAACAGATGGTATCGATGGAAAACAAGCGTTATTCCTTAAATTATTAAAATCAACATTAACAAATCCTAAAAGAAATATGTGGGATTTGATGATGAAAAATGTGTACTCAATCGGTGCTTATCAATTAGATAAAACAGGATTCAGATTAGATGTACTGTACAATAATCCATCAACTAGTTTACCGGTTAACTTTTTCCCATATAACGGATTAGACAAAACACAATTAGTCACCTTATTAGGAATGGATAAATTAAATATGAATAATCAACCATTTTCTGATGGATTATTTGACTTTGTCCCAATAAATTTCAGTGGAAATAAAACAGATAATGCAGGTACAATAAATTCGAAAAATGGTAGAGTTTACTTTACAACCATTGAACCATTCGGCAATACCTTAAGAAAGAAAATGTTAGATAAAGGAATTGCAGAATCAATCGTAAACAAAATTGCATTTACAGAATTATACGATTCAACAAAAACAGCTGCTCAACAAATTCCATCAAAAAATAGATTCATTTTTAAAGGTCAATATCAATCTTCAGTTAGTTCAGATATTCCCTTGAATGCTCTAAACGTTCCGCAAGGTGCTGTTTCAGTAACAGCAGGAGGTGCAAAATTAACTGAAGGGACAGACTATACTGTTGACTATAACCTAGGGCGAGTAAAAATCCTAAACAGCGGTGTATTGGAATCAAACACTCCTATTAAAGTATCTGTAGAAAGTAATTCTGTTTTTGGTTTTCAAGCACGTTCACTTATCGGTACACATATGAATTACCGATTTGACAAAGATTTTAATATTGGTGCAACCTGGATGCGTATGACGGAAAGACCTATCACACAAAAAGTAGATATAGGGTCAGAACCATTCAAAAACAACCTATTAGGAGTTGATTTATCTATTAAAAGAGAACTACCTATTTTAACAAAATTAGTCGATTTACTACCTGGTATTTCCACACGTTCAAAATCAAATATCTCTTTTACTGGTGAAGTTGCTCATTTACTTCCAGGAGTACCAAAAGCGATTACAGGTTCTGGAATATCTTATGTGGATGATTTCGAAGGAAGTCAAAGTACCATAGATCTTCGAACACCTTCAGCCTGGAAAATGGCAAGTGTACCACAAGGTCAACCGAATTTATTTCCAGAAGCAAACTCTAAAAATCTAAATGCAGGATTTAATCGTTCAAAAACAGCTTGGTATCTAATTGATCCAATGTTTTATCAAAGTTCTTCGCTTACTCCAGAAAATGTAAAAAAAGATCCTTCTATGTTGGTTGATAGCCGTATGCGTATGGTGAATCAAAAAGATATTTTTCCAAATTTACAGCAACAATATGGTACTTTCTCAAATATACCTATTTTAGAATTAGCATATTATCCGCAAGAGCGTGGAATGTATAATTATGACACTATTTCAATTTTAGATAAATTAGGAAAGTTCGCTAATCCAGAATCAAAATGGGGTGGAATTATGCGCGCATTATCAACCAATGATTTTGAATTATCAAATGTAGAATTTATTCAATTTTGGGTCCTTGATCCATTTAATGAAGATGCAGAAAAAACAAATCCTAATTCCTTACATTCAGGTGGAGACTTATATTTCAATTTAGGAAATATTTCAGAAGATGTTATCCCTGATTCACGAAAAGAATTTGAAAATGGGTTACCGATAAATACATCTATAACTGATAATTTAGATACTACACAATGGGCGAGAGTTTCAACCCAAAACATTGTTGTTAATGCCTTCGACAACGACCAAACCAGTAGAAAATTACAAGATGTGGGTCTTGATGGCTGGGATAATGAACAAGAAAAAATTCAATTTAAAAAATACGTTGATTGGGTAAACAAGAATCCAAATTTAACCACTGAAATCAAAGAAAGAATGATTAATGACCCGTCATCAGATGACTATAAATATTATGCTGATGATATATATGATGCAGAAAAAGCAAACATATTAGAACGATATAAACGATTTAATAATACCCAAGGAAACTCTCCAACACCTGAAATGTCAGCAACAATAAATGCAGCTGGATACCCTACTCAAGCAACCAATCAACCTGATATAGAAGACCTAAACCAAGACAACAACCTATCAGAAACAGAAAGTTACTATCAATATAAAGTTAGTCTACGAAGAAATGATTTACAGGTAGGAAAAAATTATATAACAAATATCCAAAGTTATACGACAGGAAACAAAACTGAAAGATGGATTCAATTTAAAATTCCCGTTAAAGAACCCGAAAAAGTAGTAAACGGAATTTCTGATTTTAGATCTATTCGCTTTATGAGGATGTTCTTAAAAGAATGGAATGAAGAAGTTGTACTCCGATTTGCAAGATTAGAATTTATTCGTGGTGAATGGAGAAAATACAATGGAGATCTAAGTTTACCTGGAGAAAATATTCAAGCTGATCCAAATAGCACAACATTTAACATCGCGGCAGTTAATGTTGAGGAAAATGCTCAAAGAACTCCTATTAATTATCAACTACCCCCTGGAATATTAAGAGAGGTTGACCCATCTCAAGTACAACAAAGACAAATGAATGAACAATCACTTTCATTCGAAGTGTGTAATTTAGAAGATGGTAATGCCAAAGCAGCGTTTAAAAATGTTGTTTTTGATGTTCGAACATATAAAAAATTAAAAATGTATGTTCATGCTGAAGAATTATCAAAAACTAGTCCACTAAAAAATGGAGACTTAAGCTTATTTGTACGATTAGGAACTGATTATACTGATAATTATTATGAGTATGAGCTACCAATGAATGTTACTGCTTGGGGAGCGAATTCTCCAGAAGATGTTTGGCCAGAAACAAATAACCTGGAAATTATTTTTGATAACTTATTAGAAGCTAAAAAACAAAGAAATAATTCGGGGATATCAATCACACAGGAATATTCAATTCCAGACCCTTCCAATTCAACACGACAAATTAAAGTTAAAGGAAGTCCAAACATTCAAGGTATCAAAACCATTATGATTGGAGTAAGAAATCCATCAAAAGCAAATAATAAATTTACAGTAGATGATGGGTTAGAAAAATGTGCTTTTGTTTGGATAAACGAATTACGTCTTTCCGATTTCCAAAATGCTGGTGGATCTGCAGCAGTTGCTAAATTACAAGTTCAAGCAGCTGATTTTGCAAATGTTTCTATGTCAGGAAATTATAGCGGAGTGAATTGGGGTACATTAGAAAGTAGAGTTCAAGAAAGACAGCGGAACGAACAAATGGGATTTGACTTCAGCACAAATATGCAATTGGGACAATTTTTTGGCAATAAACTAAAACTATCATTGCCATTCTATTATGGATACTCTTTAGGCATTGTAAATCCAGAATATGACCCTTTTAACCCAGATATTAAATTAAATGATTATCCACTAGATCAAAAACAAAAAAACGCAAAATTAGGACAAGACTTTACTGAAAGAAGATCATATAACTTTTCAAATGTAAAAAAAGAAGCAAACCCAGATGGTAAACCACATTTTTGGAATATTTCCAATTTTGCCGTTTCCTATGGATACAATGAGACATTTAAACGAGATTTTAACACCGAATATGATAGAACAAAATCTTGGAAAAGTAACTTAACATATAGTTACAGCTTTACTGCTAAACCTTTAGAACCTTTCAAAAAAGTAAAATTTATGCAGAAATCTAAATGGTGGGGGCTAATTAGAGACGCGAATTTTTATTTAACACCAAAAACAATTTCTGTAAACAATGATTTACTTAGAAATTATAATGAACGAAAAGTAAGAAATAATTTATCTTCATATGAATTTTCACCCGTTTATGTTAAGTCATTCGGATGGAATAGATCCTATAATCTTGGTTATGATATAACTAAAAACTTAAAGTTTACGTTTAATGCAAATGATAGAGCAATATTTGACGAAGCGGACGGTCGCGTGGATAAAAAACTTGATCCTTTAGGATATCAAATATTTCTAGATTCAATTAAAAAACAAATGAGAACCTTCGGTAAGACGATGGATTATTCTCACGATTATTCAATAAGTTACAACCTTCCATTAGATAAATTACCACTTACTGATTGGATAAATTCATCTGTGAAATACAATGGAAACTACAATTGGCAACGCGCACCATTAGGTCAAAGTAACTTTGGAAATACAGTACAAAATAGCAGGGTGGTATCTTTTAATGCCACGTTAAATATGACAAATCTTTACTCAAAATCGAAATTTTTCAAAAAAGTACTTTCAAATACAAATACTAAATCTGCATCTACGAATTCAAATAATTCAACACCTTCTAAAAAGAAGGATTTAAATATGACTTCATTTGGAAAACCTTATAATAAATTAACGAAAAAAGAAAAAAGGAAAGAAGATAGGATAAGAAGAAGAGAAGAAAGAAAAGAAAGGAGAGAAAAAAGATTAAAAGAACCTGTAAATCCAATTATTGGATTTGGAACAAGAACCCTATTAACCGTTCGTTCTATATCTGGAACATACTCTTTGAATAATGGTACACTTTTACCAGGATACAATCAAGATACGCGTCTTTTAGGAACACCTAACTTAAATCAACAGGAATTAAATGGCTTTATCTTTGGACAACAATCTTATGATTTATTAGGAAATAAAACGAATTATGATTTTGCTTCTATCGCTGCTAATAATAATTGGTTAGTGAAAAATAGCGCTTTAAACAAACAACATACACTTTCGTATAGTCAAAACATGTCTGCTAGAGCAACAGTAGAGCCAATCAAAGATATCGCTATAGAATTCTCAGCAAATAGAAATTATACACTAAATGCAAGTGACTTTTATAGATGGAACGATTCAACACAACAATTTGGTAGTCAAAGTAAAGTTGAAACAGGATCATTAACTTATTCTACAATTACATTACGTTCTGCATTTGCATCAATTGGTAAGGATTATTCATCCAGTGCTTTTACTGAATTAAGAAATAATAGGCAACTCGTAAGTTCACTATTAGGCGATAAAAATAAAAACTCTACTAAAAAAATTGGTGGGTATTCAGATGGATATGGTTCAACTCAACAAGAAGTACTTATAGGGGCATTTTTGACATCTTACACGAGTAATAAATTGAATAACAGAAATATAAATCCGCTTTCAGCACTACCATTACCTAACTGGTCAATTAATTACAGCGGTTTGACAAAATACGCTCTTATAAAAAAGCATGCTAAATCATTTGTAATCAGACATTCTTATACAGGGTCGGTGAGTTTATCAGGCATACAAACAAACCTTAAATCAGTACTAGATAACGAGAATAATCCTACCACATTCGACTTAGACAATAACTTTATTTCTCAATATCAAATACAAAATGTAACAATAAGTGAACGATTTTCACCATTACTAGGTATAGATGCAACATGGAATTTCTTGGGTCAAGGATTAATTACTAAAATAGAATTCAAAAAAGATAGAAACGCATCTTTGGCTTTAACAAATCAACAAGTTACTGAAATTTTTAATAAAGAATGGGTTGTTGGTTCTGGAGTTAAATTTTCAAAAGTTAAAATGCCTTTTAAATTACAAGGTAAAACCCTTGAAAATGATTTAAATATTCGATTTGATTTTTCATTTAGGGATAATTCTACAATCATTCGTAAAATTGTAGACAATACAAATCAAGCAACTGCTGGTCAGCGTGTTATTTCTATTAAATCTTCGTTGGATTATAACTTAGGACCAAATCTTACTGCACAGGTATATTTTGATCAAGTATTAAATCGCCCTAAAATTGCCACTTCCTACCCCACTGCAAATACAATGGCAGGGATAAGATTACGATTGAACTTAGGAGGTATGTAAAAACGCTTTTAAGTTTTTATCATTTGAATAGTAATATTGTTTAAATTTGCAGGACTACAAAAAATTTAATTTTCAGTACCATGGGAAAATTCGGAGTTGGAGAGATTTTAATCATCTTAGCAATCGTTTTATTATTATTCGGAGGTAAAAAAATTCCAGAACTAATGAAAGGATTAGGTCAAGGGATGAAAGAGTTCAAAGACGCTTCTAAAGGCGAATCTAAAACTGACGATAAGAAAGAAGCGTAATATCTGATTCTTATGTATAACAATTTTTCTGAAGTAAAGAAATCTATTTCTTCAGGTGTTTCTTTATTAGACATAGTGGAACATTACCTTAAAGAAATAGAATCACATAAAGAACTAAATGCCTTTTTAGAGGTATTTACATCTTCTGTTCGCGAAAACGCTTTAAAAGTTCAAGAAAAAATAAATAATGGTACGGCAGGTCGTTTGGCGGGAATGGTAATAGGTATCAAAGATAATATTTGTTATCAAGGTCATAAAGTATCTGCATCTTCAAAAATTTTAGAAGGTTTTGAATCTTTATATACAGCAACTGCCTTACAACGTTTAATTAATGAAGATGCTATTGTAATTGGACGTTTAAATTGTGATGAATTTGCAATGGGAAGTTCAAACGAAACATCTGCTTTCGGACCAGTTAAAAACCCAGTAAACCTAAAAACTGTTCCTGGTGGTTCATCAGGTGGTTCAGCAGCAGCAGTAGCAGCCAATCTTTGTACAGTAGCTCTTGGTAGTGACACTGGAGGGTCTGTAAGGCAACCAGCAGCATTTACTGGAACTTACGGAATTAAACCTACCTATGGAAGAATAAGTAGATTTGGACTAATTGCATATGCTTCATCTTTTGATCAAATTGGAGTGTTTGCGAATTCGTTAGAAGACACAGCATTAGTGACAGAAATTATGGCTGGTAAAGATGAAATGGATAGTACTTCATCTTCGAAAAGTGTTGAAAGCTTTTTACCTACTCCTAAAAAAGAACCCAAACGTATTGCTTTCATAAAAGAAAGTTTTGAAACAGAAGGAATACATCCTGAAGTCAAAAAACGAATGGAAGAAATCATAGAAAAACTAAAAAGTGATGGAAACATTGTAGAACCAGTTTCTTTTCCTTACTTAGATTATATGGTGCCTACGTATTATGTATTATCAACAGCTGAAGCTTCATCAAATCTATCACGATTTGATGGTGTTCACTATGGTTATCGCTCAAAAGAAGCTGTAGGTGTTGAAGAAACGTATAAAAAATCAAGGACAGAAGGATTTGGAAAAGAAGTAAAACGAAGAATTATGGCTGGAACATTTGTTCTTTCACATGGTTATTACGATGCTTATTATACAAAGGGTCAAAAAGTACGTAAAGTACTACAAAATAAAACAAAAGAGATTTTTGACAATTACGATTTCATTCTATTACCTACTACTCCATCCACTGCTTTTGAAATCAATGCAGTAAAGGATCCAATTCAAATGTACTTACAAGATATCTTTACAGTACATGCAAATTTAACTGGTCATCCAGCGATTTCGTTGCCTTATGGTAAAACAAGTGAAAATATGCCTTTTGGAGTACAATTAATGTCAAAACCATTCGAAGAAAAAGCATTATTTGACTTTTCTGCATACTTAGAAAATTTGGTTCAATAATGAAAAAATGGATCGTTTACATAGTGTTTTTATGTTCCATTTTTGGAACCTATGCTCAAACGAGACAACCAAAGCCAGCTGAAAAACACCCTATGGATAGTGAAGCATTTATGAAAATGCTTGACGAAACATTAATGACTTACTTCAATGAAATGGCAACAGATAGTAATGCAGATTCTATCATCAAAATGTTAGATGATGAAGAAGATAAAGGGGAAGTAAGTGATGATATTTATTGCCAAAGATTAGAAAAAATTAATGCCATCTCACCATTTCATTTAGACTGCAACGACATCACATTAGGGATGATTCGTTTTTTTGTGAAAAATAGAAGAGGATTTGCTAAAATAGTACTTGGTCGTTCAAAATTATATTTTGATTTATATGAGGCTACATTGGCAAAACACGATATGCCAATAGAATTAAAATACTTATCAGTAATAGAAAGTGGATTAAGACCTCAAGTTAAATCTCCAGCTGGAGCCCTTGGTTTATGGCAATTTATGTATGGAACTGGTAAAATGTATGGATTAGTAGAAAATTCATACATAGATGAAAGAATGGATCCAGTTAAAGCAACAGAAGCTGCATGTAAATTTTTAAAGAAATTACATGGTATTTATGGTGATTGGAATTTGGCATTAGCAGCATATAATGCAGGACCAGGAAACGTGAATAAAGCTATTCGGCGTTCTGGTGGAAAACGTACCTACTGGGAAGTTCGCCCTTATTTACCTCGTGAAACACAGGGTTATGTTCCAAATTTCATAGCAGCAACCTATCTACTTACTTATTTTTCAGAACATAATATAAAACCTGCAAAAAATAAAGTACATTTTTATCAATTAGATACCGTCTGTTTGACTAAAGGGGTACATATGTCGACAATTGAACAATTAATTCAATGGCCTTTGGACGAAATAGCACAATTAAATCCTATTTATAAAACAAAATACATACCTGGTACAGATCCAAAACAATGCATTACTGGTCCAATTAATCAAATAGGAAAAATTGTTTCCTTTGGAGATTCACTATTTGAACTTGAAAAAAGCATCTTTTCTCCTAAACCAAAACCAGTTGAAACGCTTGATACTACAAGTTTAAACGATACATTATCGAAATCAACGGTACAAACAGTTACTGAAAAACCAGTTGTAGTATGGCACAAAGTAAAACGTGGTGAAACCCTAAATTCAATCGCAGATAAATATTATGTAACTGTTGAAGATATTAGAAAATGGAATTATTTACGTAGCTATACCGCTCCACTTGGAAGGAATCTAAAAGTAATCAAAGGAAAAACTCCTATAGTGAGTGATGAACCAGTACAAGTAATTACAGAAAAAACCAACTCTTTGAGTATTGAAGAGATGGATAGCGGAATTTTAACCCCTAAAAATGTACCATCAAAAATTCCAACAAATAAATCAACTATTCAAAAACAAATAAATAAAACAGAAAAATCAAATCCAGTTGAAGTCAAATCATCAGTAAATACACCTTTAGTTTTTGATTCCATTGTAACTATTTATCACACAGTACAAAGAAATGAATCTGTAGGATTGATTGCCCAAAAATATAATGTTTCAATAGATGATATTAAAAAGTGGAATAATATGTCCTCCAATTGGGTAGGTGTATCTCAGCAACTAAAGATTTTGGTAAATGTAAAACTAATGCAGCCTGAACTTGCAGAAAAAAAGCAACCTGAGAAGTCTATACCTAAAACTATTACACCACCAAAACCGATAAAAAAATTCTATTCTGTTAAACCTGGTGATAATTTGAGTAAAATTGCTGACAACTATGGATTAACTATGGATCAAATGAAGGAACTAAATCCTAAAATTGATCCTAATTCTATTCGTGTAGGAGAAATTATTCGTGTAAAATAATCCAACTATGATTCCTATTTCAGCAGTCATAATTACTTTCAACGAAGAACGTAATATAGCTCGTTGCTTGGAATCTTTAATTGGAATTGCAGAAGATATAGTAGTAGTCGACTCATTTTCAAAAGACAAAACGAAAGAAATTTGCGAATCGTATGGTGTACGTTTTGTAGAACACATTTTTGAAGGACATATTGAACAAAAAAATTGGGCGATAACACAAGCAAAATATCCACATATTCTTTCATTAGATGCAGATGAAACTTTGAATGAAACTCTAAAAAAAAGTATACTAACGGTGAAAGAAAATTGGCAAGCTGATGGGTTTACCATGAACCGTTTGACAAATTATTGTGGACATTGGATACATCATTGTGGTTGGTATCCAGATACTAAATTACGTTTATGGGATTCCCGTAAAGGGTCATGGGGAGGCACAAACCCGCACGATAAATTCGAATTATACGATGAAAATTCAAAAATAATTCACTTGAAAGGTGACATCTTACATTACAGTTATTATTCATTGTCAGACCATTATAAACAGGTAGAATATTTTACAACAATACTTGCCAAAGCACAATATGAGAAAGGTAAAAAAGCTCCATTATTTACTTTAATTCTTAGTCCAGTTGTGAAATTTATCAAAGACTTCTTTATCAAAAAAGGGTTTTTAGACGGTAGAATAGGTTTTAGAATTTGCCGTATTTCTGCATTTGCTACCTATACAAAATATAAAAAACTACGGACTTTAATTCATACAAAGGGAGAATTAAGCTCAAAATAAATCACAATGAAACACCTAAAACTTACAAACCAAACCATAGCAATAAGTAGAACAGACAGTATTGGGGATGTAGTTTTGACACTTCCTGTTTGTGTTTGGCTTAAAAAAAAGTTTCCTTCTATTAAAATTATTTTTTTTGGTAGTACCTACACCAAATCTGTGATTTCATGTTTACCAGAAATAGATAAAGTAATCGATTGGAAACAAATAGAAAGCCTACCAGTTCAAGAAAGAGTTAGTTTCCTAAAATCATTAGAAATAGACGTTTTTATTCACATTTTTCCAAAAAAAGAAATAGCAAGTTTAGTAAAAAAAGCAAAAATCCCATTTAGAATTGGTACATCACATAGACCATTTCATTTTTTAACATGCAACATTCGACCAAATTTCACACGTAAAAAATCTGATTTACACGAAGCTCAGTTAAACTTTGAGTTATTACGACCTTTAGGTATAGAAATCATTCCAACATTGACAGAAATTTCAACGTGGATGACTTCATTTAAAGCGCCACAAATAAAATTACCAGAAGAAATAAATACTTTTTTATCTCTAAATAAAAAAACGATTTTACTACACCCAAAATCGCAAGGAAGTGCACTTGAATGGGGTATACAAAATTATATATTACTTGCTAATTTATTATTAGAAAAAGGATATGGTGTGATTTTCACAGGAACAGAAAAAGAAGGCGAACAATTTAGAAACGAAATACCTGTTCATCAAAATTGCTACGATTCTACTGGAAAATTAAGTTTAGAAGAACTTATTGTACTCATTGACAAATCTAATGGTTTAGTTGCTTGTTCAACAGGGCCTTTACATATTTCAGGAATACTTGGAAAAACAACCTGTGGGTTATTTTCTCCCAGAAAACCGATACACCCAGGAAGATGGAGAGCATTAGGAAATGATGTACATATTTTTACTTATGACAATAATTGTACAACATGTGCGAAAAAGAAAGAATGTAATTGTATAGTAAAGATAGAGCCAAATAAAATATTAGAAATATATAAATTGATTTAAATGAAGTCATTATATTACTCCATTAAATTTAAAAAAAATTAAATTTGTAAATTATTATAATTTTTAAAATTAAGACCTTATGAAAAACCTATTTAATTTATATTTTTTACTCTTTATATCTAGTTCAACTGTCATTTTCTCTTCAAGCTGTACGAAAGAAGAGGCAAAACCTTTAACTGTTTCGAATGAATCAGAAAATTTTTTCAAAATAGGTGACACAAAAAATAATATTATTTCTAAAAGTTATATTATTTCTGGAGACAGCACTGCCTATATAGTTAATTGTTTATACAAAAACGCGAACGATACTAGTTTTTTATTATTGAAAGGATATGGGAGTGAAGGGATAGGTAAACCTATGACGACAGGAAAATACAAAATAGTTTCTTTTTGTGATAATTGTACCATCGATTTAAAACCATTTGAAATGATTTTAACTTATTTTTCAAATCAAGGTGGTGGATATGGGACTTCTGGTAGTGTGGATGTTGTAGTTAATAACGGGAAGCCGACGCTAACATTTGAAAATATAACTTTAAGTAATACTGATAAAAAAGGATCTGGTAAAATAATAGTTCAGTAATAAATTACAAAAAAATTAAATAAGAACTTGATTTAAAGCAATATCTAAATCTAGATAATGAAATTTAAATCCATGGTCTTTAATTTTGTCGTTAGATATTTGAACGCCATCTAAAAATAATGTTGCCATTTCCCCAAAAATCATTTTTGCAGTCCAAGATGGCAAAGCAGGTAAAATGAGAGGTCTATTCAATTTACGTGCTATCATTTGGGTTAAAGTTCGATTAGATACATTACCTGAAACAGCATTATATACTCCTCCAAGTTTATTATTGATAACAAACTCAAAAATAGCAACTAAATCACGTTGATGAATCCAAGGCATCCATTGATCACCAGATCCTAGAACTGCACCCATACCTAATTGAATCGGTTTTTTCATTTCAGTAATAAATCCACCTTTACTGTCCAATACTGGGCTTATTCGAATTTTTGAAACTAAACATAGAGATGAAAATAAATCAGCTGCTTGTTCCCATTTGTCAACAACTTCAGATAAAAAATCTTTACCAAATGCATCTTCCTCTGAATATAATTTATTAGAATCATGTACTCCATAACATGAAACCCCAGATGCAGAGATATAATGTTTTAAATTATGAAAATGGTCTTTGTTTTTGAATAAAAATTCTGTAGAAAAAACACGCGAGTGAATAATTTCTTTTTTTCTCGAATCACTCCATCTTGCCCCAGCAATACTTACACCTGAAAGATTAATTAAATGAGTAACCTTATGTAAAATTGTAGTATCTATTTCTCCTTTTTCAGGGTTCCAGTAATAGGCGTTTTTCTCTTTTTTATTTCGAGATAATATAGACACATTAAATCCCTTCTCATATAAATGATCATATAGACGTTTGCCAATTAATCCGCTTCCTCCTGCAATTAAGATAAAGGTATTTTCCATAATTTTTAAAACAAGTAAATCAGAATAAATGTTTAACTTAACTAAGAGTGTATCATCTAATTTAATAGACAATGATACTTAAAAATTAATTAAAAACTCAATTAATAAGAGATTTTAACTTCGTCAGATACTTCCAGCCTGACTTTTTCACCAAACACCAAGGCTCTATTATCGTTTATATGACCTGCGGGGAAATCAAAAACAAGCGGAATATTATAAGGTTTAATGTGCTCAATAATAATTTCCTCCCATGATTTTCCAAAAGGAATTGCAGTATCTTTCATATCCGTCATACCTCCGACAATCAAACCATTGATTTGCCCTAATACTCCTGCTTTTTTAAAAGCAAAAAACATTCTGTCAAGGTGATATAATTGCTCTGCTAAATCCTCGATAAATAAAATCGTGTCTTGAAAATCTACCTCATCATCGGTTCCCAATAAACTATACAAAATAGATAAATTACCTCCTATTAGATTTCCTTCTGCTTTACCAGAAATATTCATCGGATGTGAAGCTATCGTTACAGCCTGGTGATTTCCTTCTAAATGTTGTAGCAAAGTGGTTAACGATTCGGGAGAATTTTCTTTGAAATTCAAAGGCATAGTTCCGTGAATACTCGGTAACCCTAAAATATTTATTCGCTGGTGAAAAACAGTAACATCCGAAAACCCTACAATCCATTTTGGGTGATTTAATAAGCTAGCCCATTGAATTTCATCAACAATACGCACACAACCATATCCTCCTCGCGCACAAATAATGGCTTTTACATCTGGATTGTCTAATGCTTCTTGAAAATCAGCTAAGCGTTGTTCATCCGTTCCAGCAAAATAATGGTGTTGGGCTAAACAATTTTTACCTACCAATACTTTATATCCATTTTTCTCAAAGAAATCTACCGCATAATCAATGTATTCTTTTTCAATGGTTTTAGCTGGCGCAACAATAGCAACCGTATCTCCTTTTTTCAGTGCTGGTATCATTTAGTTTGATTTTGAGTAGACTTATTCATCGCGCAACCATTGCAATCATCGTGTTTTTGCGAGAATTGTTTTTTGATTCTTAAAAACACAAAAACTGTTGCAAAAGAAAACGCTATAAAAACAAGGATAGACTGCATTACATAAAAATTTGATAAACAATCCACGAAGCAATATAGGCTAAAACTCCCATATAAACTAATTGTATGATGGGCCATTTCCAACTTTTGGTTTCTCGTTTCACCACAGCAAATGTGGCCATACATTGCATTGCATACACATAAAAAACCATCAAAGAAAGACCACTTGCAAGTGTATATATCGGTTCTTCCTTTTCATTTTTCGCTGCTTTCATTTTAGAAAGTAAACTGGTTGTTTCTTCACCATCGGCTTCTACACTGTATATAGTTGCCATCGAACCAACAAATACTTCACGAGCTGCAAAAGACGTGATAAGTGAAATTCCGATTTTCCAATCATAACCCAATGGCTTGATAAGGGGCTCAATTGTTTTCCCTAAAATACCAATGTATGAATTTTCGAACTTTACAGCAGCAACTTTTTTATCATATTCATCTAACGCTTGTTCGGTCTTAATTTTTGGAATTGAAATAGCATTTACTGCTTTGGTAGTTTTTTCAGTTGGTCCATAAGTTCCCAATGCCCATAAAATAATTGAAATCGCAACAATCACTTTTCCAGCATCTAACAAAAATATTTTCGCTTTATCAAATACAGTAATGATCACATTTTTCCATCTTGGCAATCTTAAATCCGGAAGCTCGAGCATCAACATACTTGTTTCTTTTGATTTAATTGTCCACTTCAAAATAATTGAAACAACCAAAGCGCTTACAATGCCTAAAGCATACAATCCAAAGAATGTCAGTCCTTGAAGATTTATAAAACCAAAAATATTTTTTTTTGGGATGACTAACGATATCAATAAAGTAAAAACAGGAATTCGGGCACTACAACTCATTAATGGAGCTACCAATATAGTTATCAAACGCTCTTTCCAATTGGAAATTGTCCTGCTGGCCATCACTCCTGGTATCGCACATGCTGCACTTGATAATAAAGGAACGACACTTTTACCATTGAGGCCAAAGGGGCGCATCAGTCTATCCATAATAAAAACAACGCGTGACATATATCCTGTTTCTTCCAAGATGCCTAAAAACAAAAATAATAACACAATCTGTGGAACAAAAATGACAACCCCACCTATTCCAGGAATAATACCATTGGCTATTAAATCCGTTAAAACTCCTTTTGACATCAAAGTTTGCACCCAAGCGCTTAAATTTCCAAAAGCCATATCAATCAAATCCATTGGATACGATGCCAAAGAAAAAATTAATTGAAATAATGCCAATAACATCAACAAAAACAAGCCATATCCCCAAATAGGATGAACAAAAAGCGTATCTAATTTGCTAACTTTTTTATGATTTATGGATTTTTGTTCTATCGTTTGAACATTGCTTAAAAGTGCTTGAATTTCTTGAAAGCGTTTTTCAGTGTCTTGCGTTTGTAATTCTAAAGCTTCCACATCAATAAGCTCAACATTTTTGGTTTCACGTGCAGGTAACCCAACACTTAACGCTTTCTTAAAGCGATCTAACCCCATTCCCAATCGCGCATTTGTTTGCACAATTGCCGCTTCAGGAAAAGCTTGTTGAAACAACTCTATTTTTAGTTTTTTACCTTTTCTGAAAGCAACATCAGACATGTTAAGCACTAACATTGTAGGTAATCCTAATTCATAAATTTGAGTAAATAAAAGTAAATTACGTTCTAAATTAGAAGCATCTACGACTATACACACTGCATCGGGGTAATCTGGGTGGGTTTTAGACGAAAATATATCATACACCACCTTTTCATCCATGGAACGTGGGTAAACACTATAGGTTCCAGGTAAATCGATTAATTCAAGTGTATGTGTATCAATTTTAAGATTGCCTGATTTTTTATCTACTGTAACACCAGGGAAATTTCCTACATGTTGATTTAGACCAGTTAAAGCATTAAAAAGGGAAGTTTTTCCTGTGTTTGGATTTCCTACTAATGCAATTTTGTTATACTTCATCACTGGTCTTTGCTAACAAAAATACAATAGATTATGAAATGATTAAGCTACTTCTATGAGTTCAGCTTCATTTAAACGAAGAGATAGAACATATCCACCAACATTTACCGCAATGGGGTCACCGAAAGGAGCTTTAAATAAGACCTCCACTTCTTGACCGACATACAAGCCCATTTCTACCAATTTCACAGTGATTGAAGAAGTTGAAACCTGCTTTACATTGAATCTTTGACCTTTTTTTACAGTTGCTAATGTTGGCATCACAGCGATTTTACATTCTACTAACAAACTTAGTTCATCCTTGTTTAATTCACCATACCTTAAAAGTGGTATTTTTAATTTGAGAGAAAAGACTGCTAGACTTTAGACGAAAGATTGTTAGACATGAGACGAAATACTATTGACTAATAACTATTCACTAATGACTAGTCCATAGTGACTAATTTAGAATTCATCTAATCAACTTTTGTCATTCAATGATTCAAAAAAAATAAATACATTTGTTTTGAAATTAAATTTTTGAAAAATGAACATTCCTGCAGAATTGAAATACACAAAAGACCACGAATGGGTTCGTGTAGAAGGTAACGTTGCTATCGTTGGTATTACTGATTTCGCTCAAAGCGAATTAGGTGACATCGTTTACGTTGAAGTTGAAACAGAAGGTGAAGAATTAGCTAAAGAAGAAATCTTTGGAACTGTTGAAGCGGTTAAAACGGTTTCTGATTTGTATTTACCTGTTTCAGGAAAAATTGTTGAATTCAATACTGCATTGGAAGCTAATCCTGAATCTGTAAACTCTAACCCTTACGGTGACGGATGGATGATCAAAATTGAAATGTCTGACGCTTCTGAAGTGGAAGGATTACTTTCTGCTGATGAATACCAAAACTTAATCGGATAAGAAATTTATCTACACACTCTTTTTAGAGTTTTAAAATATTAGGCCGTCCATTGGATGGCCTTTTTTAATTAAAATGTGATACTTTAGAATAGATATTAAAATAATTCTAATAACTCAATGAACTTATAATAAGGTTTAAATCATAAATTTCTTCTGGTTTATTTGCTAAAGCTTTAACAGTGTTAATCTTTCCTATGTAAGAACCTGTTTGAGTTCCATAATCCACATAAAAATCTACTTGTTGATCAAACATCACGCTTGCAGTGATGGATTTATCAGTTGGTCTTCCTAAAACGATGTTTAATTTTTGAGAAAATATTAACGTTCTTTTTAACCCTAAAAAATTATAATATTTTGTGGTTATAACCCTAAAAAATTATAATATTTTGTGGTTTTATATTAGTTTTTTATATATTAGTGCTATGATTGACCGTATAATAACTAAAAATTTACAAGAGGATTTAGATTTTACTAAAGCACTTGTATTAATTGGACCAAGACAAGTTGGTAAAACAACGTTGATTCGAAATCTTGTTGCGGGTAAAAACACCTTATTTTTAAATGGAGATGATGCACAAACAAGAACGAATCTTTCTAACACGAATTTACCTTTTTTATTAAACATTATTTCTGACTATGCTATAATTGTAATTGATGAGGCACAACGAATAGAAAACATAGGATTAACAGTCAAGATGTTGATAGATGCATCTCTTGGCAAGCAATTTATTTTAACCGGTTCTTCTTCTTTAGATTTAGGAAATAAAATTAATGAACCATTAACCGGACGAAAATGGGAGCATTTGTTGTTTCCATTGTCGTGGACTGAAATACGAAATCATTATACTTTTTCAACCGCTTACGAGCGACTCGAAGAATTTCTTATTTACGGTCAATATCCAGAGGTTGTAACGCATTCAAAGAAACAGAAGGTTTTATCCCAGTTGGCAAGTAGTTATTTATATCAAGATATATTAGAGTTAGTTAACATAAAAAAACCAGATTTATTAATGAAATTGTTACGAGCTCTTGCGTTGCAAGTTGGTAGTGAAGTTTCGTATAATGAACTGTCTAAAATTTTACAAGTTGATCGTATGACGGTGATTAACTATATTGATTTACTCGAAAAGGTGTTTGTAGTATTTCGATTACACCCATATACTACGAATCAACGCAACGAAATAACCTCCAAGCCTAAAATCTATTTTTATGATAATGGGATTCGGAATGCGGTGATTGGGCAATTTAGTCCGTTGTCGAACAGGCAAGAAGTAGGAGCGTTATTTGAGAATTTTTTTATCAGTGAGAAGATGAAACAACTTACTTATTCTGGATTTTATGGTTCTACGCATTATTGGAGAAACACACAACAAGCAGAAATTGATTTTCTTGAAGTGTTAGAGAATGAAATTATTGCGTATGAACTAAAATATAATCCCTCTGTTAAGGTAAAGTTTACTAAATCGTTTACTGATAAGTATCAGCCAAAACAAACGATCGGGATAAATCGGGAAAATTTTTGGGAGTATTTGTGATGGTTTGAAAAAAAATTAAAAAAACGCTCTTACTTCCATCCCACCGGCGTGAATGGTGCGGCTATTTTCAGAATTACGCCCTGAATATTGGATTGATAGTTGGATTTTTTTCGAAACAGAACGTTGATATCCCAAAGTCCACGTATTATTCCTACCTGGTTTTAAGGCTTCTAACATTTCAAAACCCAATGCAGAAGTGCTTATTCCGTTAAATTGTATTTGAAGCAACGAAAAACTTCCTTGTAAACTTCCTTTATCTATTTGGTTGTATTTCAGGCGTAAAGTTATTTCTTTGATATTGGTTGTTTCGCCAGTTAATGCATTCTTTTGCACATAGCGACTATCAATCGTATAACGAATTGCTGTGGACGGTTGGTAACTTACAGAAGGTTTATAGGCTACATATGTTAAATCATAATTTCTCCCTGTGGTATAATCCGCTTTTACTTGCTTTGAACCTTGTTGGAATAAGGCTTCTAATAAAATCATTTTATGTGGGTTCCAACGAATATTCAACTCATTAGAAAATTGATTTCGAGCATCAAAACCAGTTGCTAATAAAGATTTTGAACGAATGTCTTGATAGGTGAAATCTGCTCCAAAAACAGAACTGTTTCGATTAAAAAATAAGGTGTTTCTAAAATTGTAATTGGTGCTAATCAATGCCGTATCGTTAATATTTATAACGAAAGGATTAAAGCCATTTAATTTCTCAAATGTGCTTGTTTTACGGTTAATTCGCATTCGCATTTGGTCTGAAAACAAAGCGACAAACTTTCGAGCACCTGTTTTATTGCTCCATATTTTTTCGGGCTTGATGAAAATCCCTTGGTTTAATTCATTTGAATACGAATTCACATATTGATTGCTAGGCGTAAACACCCGAATATAACTCGCTTGATCAACGAATTGTGCTACCTCAAATTCATTTAAGTCTTTGATTCCATCTTTGTTATAATCGATCCAAGTGTAAACACCTTGACCATCGTTTACCTTTACGTATAAAAACTCTTTTTTCAATTCCAACCCACTCCCTATTTCGTAGAAGGTATTCCACGAAACCATTCCTTTCCAAAAGTTTACATCGTAATCTACCCTACCTAATAAGGTGTTTTCAGGAGTTTGATTGATGTATTTTGGCTGATTTATTTTTAACTCTCGGTAATTCACTATGATGTTCAAGCGTTGGTTTTTCAATGAAAGAATACTCATATCAAAACCTGTATTTCTTGCTTTGGCAACATTGATAAACGTGGTGGTATCCGAACGCATATCCAAACGCTCACGGTAAAAAACTTTGTAATTAAACGAAGTACTATCTGCATTCGCTATAAAAAATTGGTAATCGTAAAAGCCATAACTTTGATTCGTCAATACCGAATCTTTTCGGTAGCGGTTATCTTCTTGATCATCAGAATACCCCACTTTTATTTTTCCGATTTTTTGGCTCATCGTCAGTTTGTGTCTGATGAACTTATTTTTTAATTCGGGATGATTAGAATTCAACATAGAAGAAGTCCAATCTGCTTGAAAACCATTTTGTTTCCAACGTCCATTCCAAGATAATTTTTGACCGTTATAATCTGTCCCAACAACATAATTGGTAGCATCTAAATAGACCTTACCTCGGGATTTATGTTCAATTCCTGTGGAAGCTCCTACTGATAATTGACTGCCAGTATACCCTTTCCCTCGTGTATTCCAATCACGGTCAAATTCCATCGTTCTGAATAATTCGATTGGATTGAAGTTCACTGATAAAAACTCTGTTTCAGCGGATGAAATCCACGACCAAGGTTTAATACTATCTTTTCCGAAAGGTGTTTTGTAAATGATTTTCGACTTATTACTATACCCTTCGTCGTTTGTTTTATCCAACGATGAAAAAGTATTGATATCATTTTTAGAATATGCCCATTCTGAATCCAATTGTAATTTAGGACTGATTTTCACATTCACCCCTGCATTGACCATTTGTTTTTGTTTGGGAGTAGTGAGCAAACGAATTGGTTCGTAATCCCCTTGTGGAAGTCCATTTATTGGAGCTACCCATTTGAAAATTTTACCCAATGCATTGAAGCGATCGAAAATGTAATTTCCTTTATTTTGTCCTACTTGTGAAAAAACAACTTGATATACAGCAGTTTTCGGATTCACACTATAAACCAACACATTACTAAACCCTAATGAGTCTAATTTGTAATACATATTTTGATTCTCTAAAAACCCCACTGAATCAGCACTTAAGGTTCCAGCAAATTGTAAACTATCGCCAATAGAAGCCATTTTTAGTTTCTGTTCGTTTGATAACGATTGTTGTAATGTTTGATTTTTAGCATCTTGCTCTGAAAAAGCATTGAACCAAACAGCAAGTTTATCAGAAGAGTAAACATTCGAAGTCGTAAGTAAAGAACGCGCGTAACTTTGGTCCGTATACTGGTATTCAACAACAATACGCACATCCTTGGTTATGATATTTTTACTGGTAAACGTTATTTCCGATGTATTGTAATTAACGATGTAATCTTGTTCTTGCCCTCGTTGTAACAAACGACCATCGATATACACTTTCTCTGTTCCCGAGAGCATAATGATAAATGGTTCATTTTCGTTACCACGCATACGGTAAGGACCTTGATTACCTTCAACACCTTGGACTAACTGGCGTGCATATTTCCCTTTGGATAAACCTGCAGAAATCCCATTTTTCCATTCTCCCTTTTTAGATTTCGTTACAAATTCAGCATTCAACCCTTGTCCTCTTTTTCGGTAATTCAAAAAATAACCTTGGGGTTTTGAAAGCCAATAATCTCCTGCGATTAACTTAAATTTATCGTTATAAATCTGAATAAATACCTGATCGAATTCTTGTAATTTACTTGTATTTCCCTCTGGCTGAATTGGAATATTATTATCCGTCACCGAAGCCATAATTTTCAAGTTGGGTGCAAGTTCTCCTGATAATTCTAAATTAAGGGAAGAATTCAATGATACATTTTGGTTGTTACCAAACGAAACACCCCTGGAAATACTACCACTTTTTTTCAATCCGCTACTACCAAAAATAGATTCATACGAATTTGGTTCCGTTATCAAAAATTTCTCTCTGTCTCCTTTCTGAACCCGATAAATAATGGAAGTATCTCGTTTTTGATATGTCTTTCCTAAATCATAAGGTAACACTTGATATTCAATATACAAGGTATCGGAAATCGGTTTTCGAAGTTTAAATGTTTTCTCGGTAATATTGAGTTCATAATCCTCCGAAGACAGTGGACTCCCATTTAAAGATACACGAAACGATAAGGGATAAATCGTTAAACTATCCAAAAGTATTGACTCATTTCCTATGACTACTTTTTTCTTACGTAAGTTATTCCATTGACCCAAAACAGATTGGGAACAAATACATACAAAGCAAAAGAATATAAAAAGCCTGATAGGTATCACCTTACGAAATTACGTTTTTAGAACGCAAAATGTGAATATGTAGTATGTTCAAATTCAAAAAGTTCTCAAAATTTGAAACAGACCCTTTGCAGGTAAATTAATTGTTCCGAATGTTTCTTTTTGATTCATTGAATCCAAGTGAAACTCATAGCGCGCTCCCCTGTAGGTCCAAACACCTCCATTTGAAGTGGTTGTTGTTGTCATTGGAACATTATCTGAAGAATAAAAATATACCGTTTCAGGGGTAAGATTCATTTTGATTGGTGGAGAGAATAAAAAACGCAATTTATTTTCCTCTCTGCGTAAAATCCCTTTTACAAAAAGCTGGTAAAGCAAATCGTGAATTTTATCGTTGATAGAAAAAAGCAACGCAAACGAAGGCACTTTCTTGTCTTTTAGCACTACTTTTTCAGAAACATTGAAATTTTCATCTACTGCGGTTTCGATGATTTTTTCTTTCACATTAATAAATCCTCCCTGATAATATGATAAGTCACCTTCCCAAGCATTTAAAAAAGATTGCAATGGAAAGCTCACCCTTTTACTCAATCCCTGCATCATTTTATAGTATGGATCATTTTTAGCGGTTCTTAATTTATGCATATTGAAATGTAAATTCAATAGTTTACCCGTTGAATTAGAAAAAGATAAACCTTCTTTTTTAGGAGAAACAGCCAATGCATTTTTTGTTCGCATATAGATTTTAACCCTAAAATTTGATGAATCCATATCGTGTGCAAACATCGCTGTGGTAAATCCCTTCTGACTTATTTTTTTATAATTAGAATAGACCACTAACTTTTCGTTTTTAAATTGTTTCTCCTTGTCAAAAGTCTTCCAAACTTTGGTTACATCTCCCTTTTTAGAATAAATAACGTGATACATCCATTTCGTTAGATTTCCCCCTTTGTAGACAAAAAGCCAATCTTTACCATAGGTCAAATAGGATTGTTTGCCTTTAAAAGAGAATACTTTCTGTTCACCGACAATCGTATCTTGCAAATCGATATTTTTTTGTAAACGAACTACACCTGAATAGATTTTACTGCTGTCCAAAACGTGAACCAATGCACCCCATTCTCCCGTTTCATTTGCAAAAAAGTAAGCAGGTCGTTGTAAGTCCAACCCATAACTTTTTGCTTGAGCTAGCATAAATTCTGGCGAAAATAAATCGCGAAAAGGAATCTTATTGTGGTAAGTTAATGGAGTGGATTCTCTTGCAACATCTAATAGGTAAACTCTTCCTAAAAAATCACCAGATGGAATTCTATCCAATAAACTTGGTGGTGGTTCATTGTTTGTCCACAGTGGTCGGAAATAAAAAAATCCAACCAATAAGCTAATTAAGAAAAGAATAAAAAATACCTTACGTGCCATTGTATTATTTTGCCAAAACGTAAGCTGAATTAATCAAATCTAATAAGTAAATACCTGAATCTTTGTAATTTCCTTGGAAGAAATAATTGATATCGAAGTTAGTATGATCAGCAGTTGTTTTTTCGGTAGTCAATTCTACAAAGCCTTCTTTCCCTCTCATCGCGTCTAAAATTTCATTTTGTTTTTTTGTAAATACTTGTTTTGGAATTCTATTAAGCACCTCTCCAATATTCACATAAGCATACATAAACTTACTTTTCTTCGCGCTTTTCGCTTTTTTACCTGATAAGGATTTTATACCATAACCATTTGTATGATTAATCGCTAAATCTTCATCATTCGTAATCACTAAAAGGCCATTGTTTCCTGCCATTACATACACTGGAATAGAGTTAAATACAGCGTCATCTATTTTCCAATATTTACCCATATTTTTGAAACGAGAAGTCATTTTAGACATATAAGAAAGGATTTTTTCAGGGATGTCTGCACGACCTGTTGAAAAACCAACTGTAAACATCGGCATTTCTTCTTCGCCTTCAATTTCCTTTTCTTTGTATTCAAAGGTATTTTCGTCGTAAGAGAATTCAATCTTCTTCGTTTTCACTTTTTTAATCCCATTGAAAGTTCCGAACATACTCCCTTGATACGTTTCGAAAATGGCATCTGTATTCAAAAATTCATTCAATAATTCTGCTTTTAAGACATTCGTTGTTACGCGTGGATCACGTTCTTTACTCAACATTGGTATGATAATGTCGTAAGCTTGTTTATATCCTTCTTTTAGGTTTATGTTGTAAGTAAAGAATCCTGCACAATCCTCGTGGATGTAGTTTAATACACTCTTGTCGAATTTCGTGCTATTTAATTTTTGGTAAATCTTCCCTAAATCTTTTCCATAATGCGCTTCGAACTTAACAGAGATTGCATTCTCTTTCAGGAATATATCTCCAATTATAATATTACCACTATAAAGCGATTTAATATCTTTAAATAACTCGGGAAACATTGTTTGGAAATACCAAAATCCTTTGGCATATTGGAAGTTACGGGAATTATCCAAGTAAAAAGTTCCTTCGCACGTATGCGTCAACATTTCATTAAACTTTGTATCTTGGTTTTTTAGATGTATGTTTTTTTCAAACATTTCAACCAAAATTGCATTCAAATACCTTGCTTGTAAAGCACTTGTAACAGAATCTTTTAATTCCCAATATGTTTTTGTTTGAACTGCTTTTGGATCTAATTTTGTTTCCGAATCATCTTCATCTAACTGCCCTTCTTTCAATATTTTATCAATATCATCTCCTTCATCACCCTCATCCATTCCGTCTTCTTCGGATTTCGCCTTATCGTCAATAACATACCCATTACCTCTTGCTCTCCAAATAGAATCCGTTACGTGCTTCACTTTCTCGTAAGATGGGTCAACACGTAAAACTAATCCAGCATTTCCTTTTAAAATCAAATGATTGAAATAGCTATTGTAATATTCGATGCCTTCAACAGGACTTTTTACTTTATCAAAATCATCAAATACGCGCAATAAATCTTTTAAACTGCTGATTCCGAATGTAAATCCTGAAACCTCGTAGTTGTTATTTCTTCCGTAAAAAACATTTAATTTTTGATTGAAATCAACCCCAGCATCTTTCAATGTTTTGTTATCCGCTGAACCATCAAACATCTCGGATTGAACCTCTTCCATAAATTCATATTGAATGATGGAATCCATTGAGATTTTCTTTAACAGCGAAGTATTATTTACACTAAAAACCGTCACTGCATCTTTCGGAACCATATCATCCGAAGTTTGAGCAGACGCAAAGAGTGATACGATAATTCCTAAAAGGAACAAAACATATCTTTGACCGTTATTTATCATTAAGGTTTTTTATTTTCGGTAAGGTAAATCGTGTTTTCAAGCACTTTCAAATTTTGAATCAACGCATAAGGAGTTGTCTTAATTATTACTGCTTGTTTAGTTGGAGAAATCAAAGCGGAAGCATTTTCGACTTTATCTATTGTTTTATCAAAACGAGAAATACATAAATATTTACCGGTTTTCAATGCTTCAATATCTTCTTTTTTTAATCTAGAAGTAAAATCTGCTGTCATCGAAGGAACAGAACGTGTCAATTTATTCATTTCCCAGACTAACCAGTTAGTTTCAATGTCTTTAAAACTTTTATTCTTACTTTCTTCAATCACCAAATCTTTCAATGCTTTTTGTAGATGGGTAACACTTACAAAATCACATTGAAATTTAAAAATAAAGTTAGTAAAATCGCTTTCTACTTTTACGTTAGAAATACCTTCTTTTTGACTAAGAATTTCCTTATAACGATTGATTTTCTCTTTGATTTCAGGAATAGATGGTACTTTTTTTCCATCCAAACTATCCAAAGCCAAGATAGAATTTACCTTAACTCTGCTCCCGCTTAAATTCACAGAATATTTGAAAGTACCAGTTCCGTCACTTTTTATGGAAATATCATCCACAATATCCACACAAGATACGATAGTAAAAAATAACCCTATGAATACAAGAAATTTTTTCATCCAATTAAGCATTAGCTTCTTCTCCACGCATTCTCTCTGCATTTTCAGCCATTTTTAATGAATCAATCATATCCTTTACATCTCCATTCATAAAAGCAGAAAGGTTATAAATGGTCTTGTTGATTCTGTGGTCTGTAATACGTCCTTGTGGATAGTTGTATGTTCTAATTTTTGCAGAACGGTCACCTGTTGATACCAAGGTCTTACGTTTCGCAGCACGTTCTTCGTGGACGCGGTCCAATTCAATTTGATACAAACGTGAACGCAATACAGAAATCGCTTTTTCCAAGTTTTTATGCTGAGAACGACCATCCTGACATTCTACCACTAATCCCGAAGGAATGTGTGTCAAACGAATTGCCGATTCCGTTTTGTTAATGTGCTGACCACCCGCACCTGATGCACGGAATGTGTCTTTACGCACATCGTTCATATCCAATTCAAAATCTACTTCTTCTGCTTCAGGTAACACGGCTACCGTAATCGCAGATGTATGCACACGTCCTTGCGATTCCGTTTCAGGAACTCGTTGCACACGGTGAACACCTGATTCGAATTTCAACATTCCGTAAATTCCTTCTCCTTCAATTTCCAATGAAATCTCTTTGATTCCTTTTGTTCCTCCTTCTTGTGAGTTTAGGATTTCATATTTCCATCCCATCTCTTTGAAGAACATCGTATACATACGGAAGCAATCTTCCACGAAAATACACGCCTCATCTCCTCCTGTCCCTGCACGTAATTCCATAATGGCATTTTTATCGTCTTCCGGGTCCTTCGGTATCAACAACATTTTCAATTGTTCTTCCAAATCAGGGCGTTTTTTCTCCAACTCGTCAATCTCCATCTTTGCCATTTCACGCATTTCAGGATCCTCTTCAATCGCTAATAGTTCTTTCGAACTTGCTAAGTTATCAATTACGTTTCTATATTCTTTGTAAGCCCTAACTACCTCATCCAACTCTCGGTATTCCTTGTTTAACTTGACATATCGATCCATATCCGAAATGATATCCGGGTCAACAATCAAGGTTCCAACTTCCTGAAAACGATACTCAATCGCTTCTAATTTTTTAATTAAATCTTGCATTTATTATTCGTAAATAAATTCGCCAAAGGCTGATTTGATAGTCAATTTTTTTCCGTCACACGCTTCCACTCTACCAACAATTTGAGCTGGCACGTTAAACGATTCTGAAATTTCTATAATTGATTGTACTAATTCTTGTGGAACATACAATTCCATACGGTGACCCATATTGAAAACCTTATACATTTCTTTCCAATCTGTATTTGATTCTTCTTGAATCGTTTTGAATAAAGGCGGAACGTCAAACAAATTGTCTTTAATCACGTGAACATTGTCAACAAAGTGTAATACTTTCGTTTGTGCGCCTCCACTACAATGAACCATTCCATGAATCTCACTTCTGTGCGCATCCAAAATCTTCTTGATAATCGGCGCATACGTTCTTGTAGGAGATAACACCAATTGACCTGCGTTAATCGGACTGTTTTCTACCGCATCCGTTAATTTATATTTACCTGAATAAATTAACTCTTCTGGAACAGAAGGGTCAAAACTTTCAGGATATTTTGTTGCTAATTCTTTGTTAAACACATCGTGTCTTGCAGAAGTAAGTCCGTTACTCCCCATTCCACCATTGTAAGCTGTTTCATATGTAGCTTGACCAAAAGAAGCCAATCCTACTATCACATCCCCCGGTTGAATGGTATGGTTTGAAATCACATCTTCACGCTTCATACGACAAACCACTGTAGAGTCAACAATTAACGTGCGAACCAAATCCCCAACGTCAGCTGTTTCACCACCAGTAGATTGAATTCCTATTCCTTGTTCACGTAATTCGTGTAATAATTCTTCCGTTCCATTAATGATTGCAGAAATCACCTCTCCTGAAACCAAATTTTTATTTCTACCAATTGTTGAAGAAAGTAAAATATTATCCGTTGCACCCACACACAACAAATCATCGATATTCATAATCAATGCATCTTGTGCGATTCCTTTCCACACAGACAAATCACCTGTTTCTTTCCAATACATATAAGCCAACGACGACTTTGTCCCTGCGCCATCTGCGTGCATTACCACACAATAATTTTCATCCCCTGTTAAAGAATCGGGAACTATTTTACAGAACGCTTTTGGAAACAATCCTTTATCTACTTTTTTGATGGCATTATGGACATCCTCTTTACCGGCAGAAACACCACGTAAGTTGTATCTTGTATCAGACATAGTAATTTGAAAAAAACAAAATTAATAAAAAGTAGTGTTTACCTCACGGGAATTCTCCTATAATTTCAACAAGTTCAATTATCTTTAACCCGAAATTTTATGATTATGGAAAAAACACAAGCATACATTCAGGCCAACAAAGACAAATTTTTAAATGAATTGATGGATTTATTACGCATTCCGTCAATTTCAGCTGACCCTTCTTACGCTAATAGCGTATTGGAAACAGCAGAAGCAACTGCTACCTTTTTAAAAAATGCCGGCGCTGATAATGTGACCGTTTTTCCAACGGATGGTTACCCAATTGTCTATGGTGAAAAAATCATCGATGCATCATTGCCAACGGTATTAGTTTACGGACATTACGACGTGCAACCAGCAGATCCATTGGAATTATGGGATAGTCCTGCATTTGAACCGGTTATCAAAACAACGCCTATCCATCCAGAAGGAGCGATTTTTGCGCGTGGAGCGTGTGATGACAAAGGACAAATGTTTATGCACGTAAAAGCATTTGAAGCAATGATGGCTTCAGGAGAATTAGCGTGTAACGTGAAATTTATGATTGAAGGAGAAGAAGAAGTTGGTAGTATCAACTTGGGACCTTTCATCGAAAAACACAAAGAATTATTAAAAGCAGATATCATTTTGGTTTCTGATACTGGTATGCTTTCAAACGATACACCATCTATTACAACTGGTTTACGTGGATTGAGTTATGTAGAAGTTGAAATCACAGGACCAAACCGTGATTTACATTCAGGATTATACGGTGGATGTGTTGCCAACCCGATCAATATTTTGACAAAAATGATTGCATCTTTACACGATGAAAACAATCACATTACCATTCCAGGATTTTACGATAAAGTAGAAGAATTAACCCCTGCAGAGCGAGATGAAATGGCAAAAGCGCCTTTTAGTCACGACGCCTATTGCGACGCCCTAAAAATCGACAACGTATATGGCGAAAATGGATACACAACAATGGAACGTGGTTCAATCAGACCAACGTTAGACGTGAATGGAATTTGGGGTGGATATATCGGTGAAGGTGCAAAAACAGTTATTCCTTCAAAAGCATACGCTAAAATTTCAATGCGTTTGGTACCTCATCAAGTTCCAGATGAAATTACAGAATTATTTAAAAATCACTTTGAAAACATTGCACCAGCAGGAACAAAAGTGGTCGTAACTCCTCACCACGGTGGAAATCCAGTGGTAACTCCAACAGATTCAATTGCATACCAAGCAGCAAGCAAAGCATACGAAACGACTTTCGGAAAACCAGCCATTCCGGTTCGAAGCGGTGGAAGTATTCCAATTATCGCGTTATTTGAAAGAATTTTAGGGTTAAAAACAGTAATGATGGGCTTCGGATTAGACAGCGATGCTATCCACTCACCTAACGAGCATTATGGAGTTTTTAACTATTTCAAAGGAATCGAAACGATCCCTTATTTCTTTAAGAATTTTAGGGAGATGACAAAGTAGCCTTCGAGAACCTCAGGCTAATTTATTATATTTAAAATAGATATCTTTAATATGAAAACATTTAAAATGAAAAAAAATAATTGCATTAGTATTTATTACAAATACATCTATTTAGCGTGCATATTATTATTTTTCTCCTCTTGTTCTCTATTCAAAGACATACAAATAACAAACATTCAAGATATCAAACCATCCTTTGAGAATAAATCTTTGGTGCTACAAGCTTCTATAGACATAACTAACAATAACTTCTATAAAGTTGCTGTAAAAGCATCTGATTTAATTATAAGCCTTGATGATAAGGAACTTGGTAATATTGAATTACTTGAAAAAGTAGTTTTTAAACGAAAAAGTTCAGAAACATACCCTTTTAAATTTAAAATGAAATTAGCAGATGGTGCCTTATTTACCATTTTAAAAAACGTATTTAAAAAAGAAGTCACTCTCGCTATTAAAGGGAAAATCAAAGGTGCGGCTATGGGTATTCCTAAATCCATTACTATAAACGAAACCAAAACAATAGATGCAAGTCTATTGAAAAATCTAACGAATTAATCACTGCATTATGCAAGATATTTTTGATTTAAAAGAAAATATAGCACAAACTATTCGTGCATATCACGCCAAAGGTTGGTCGCCTGCTACCAGTACAAATTATTCATTCCGTGAATCATCGGATGCAAATACCTTATTTGTTTCTCGCTCTGGAATTGATAAATCGCTTTTTCATCCAGAAGATTTTATGCAAGTGGCGATGGATGGTCATCCTGTATTGGAAGATCGTGGGATCAAACCTTCAGCTGAAACATTGATTCACTGTATTTTGTATAAATTATTCCCTGAAACAACGGTGATTCTTCACAGTCATTCTTCTAATTCAGTGGTAAATTCGCAATTATATAACACTTCCATTCCTTTCGAAGGATACGAAATTCAAAAAGGATTTGCGGGACAAACAACACATGAAAACGAAATTCAAATTCCTATTCTTTCTAACTCGCAAGATATGAAAGAATTTGCATCTTGGATGGAAGAACGCAAAGCTGAATTTACAAACCATTGTTTTATTATTCGCAACCATGGAACATATGCTTGGGGTAAAAATTTATTCGAAGCAAAAAGACACTTGGAAACATTGGAATATTTGTTGGAAGTGAATTCGAAATTGAAGGAGATAAATAGATAACATTTGTTTTCCCTCCTTGAGGAGGGATTAAGGGAGGTGATAAGAACTATATTAGAAACTCTGTCACCCTCCTTGGTCCTTCCTCCACTTCGACAAGCTCAGTGTAAACAGGGAGGAGACTAAAAATCAAACTATGAACAACATAAAACGACAAGAATTACTGACATTACGTGAAAACTCCCAATTAGGTGGTGGACAAACGCGTATTGACAAACAACATAGTCAAGGAAAATTAACTGCAAGAGAACGTATTGAATTGTTATTAGATGAAGATACCTTTCAAGAGATAGGTATGTTTGTTACGCATCGTTCTACGTCATTTGGTTTGGATGAGCAAAAATTTCCTGGAGATGGAGTTGTAACAGGGTATGGTCGTATTCATGGACGATTGGTTTATGTCTTTTCACAAGATTTTACAGTATTAGGTGGTTCACTTTCTGAAACACATGCAGAGAAAATCTGTAAGGTTATGGATTTGGCGGTAAAAAATGGAGCACCCGTAATTGGGTTAAATGACTCTGGGGGTGCTCGTATCCAAGAAGGGGTGGTTTCCCTTGCTGGATATGCTGATATTTTTTATCGCAATACACGTGCTTCTGGGGTTGTTCCACAAATCAGCGTGATTATGGGACCTTGTGCAGGTGGTGCAGTATATAGTCCTGCGTTGACTGACTTCGTATTTATGGTAGAAGACACTTCCTATATGTTTGTTACTGGACCTAATGTGGTAAAAACAGTAACCCACGAAGAAGTAAGTTCTGAAGATTTAGGTGGAGCAAAAACACATGCAGAAAAATCAGGGGTAACTCATTTTACCAGTTCAAATGACGTGACTTGTTTGAGACAAGTGCGTGATTTTATGACGTATATGCCACAAAATTATGGAGAATATGCACCAACTACATCCTTTGAATTTGATAAATCTAAATTAACTCAAATACAAACTATTTTACCCGAAAATGCTTCTTTTCCGTATGATATACGTAGCGTAATCGAATGTATTATTGATGATAATTCATTCCGTGAAGTACACAAAGATTTTGCTACAAACATCGTAGTCGGATTTGGACGTTTAGAAGGAAGAACGATTGGTATTATTGCCAATCAACCGGAATCTCTTGCTGGGGTTTTAGATATTGATTCTTCACGCAAAGGAGCACGTTTTGTTCGTTTCTGTGATTCGTTTAATATTCCGTTATTGGTATTGGAAGATGTCCCTGGATTTTTACCAGGAACAGACCAAGAGTGGAGAGGCATAATTTCACATGGAGCAAAATTATTGTATGCATTTTCAGAAGCAACTGTTCCGAGAGTAACCGTTATTACACGCAAAGCCTATGGTGGTGCATTTGACGTAATGAACTCAAAAAACATTGGAGCTGATGTCAATTTTGCATGGCCAACAGCTGAAATCGCGGTGATGGGAGCGAAAGGTGCCGCAGAGATTATATTCAAAAGAGAAATTGGCGCAGCCAAAGATCCACAAGCAAAATGGATAGAAAAAGAAGCTGAATATGCTGAAATGTTTGCTAATCCGTATCGTGCTGCAGAAAGAGGTTTTGTAGATGAAGTGATTTTACCGGAGGAAACTCGTTCTAAATTGATTCACGCATTTAAAATGTTGGAAAACAAAGCAGAACATTTACCACAGAAAAAACATGGGAATATTCCACTATAGATTGGAAGATTTATTTTCCCTCCTTGAGGAGGGACTAAGGGATGTGATAAAAATCTTAATATAAATCTGGTTTACTTACCTGTCACCCACCTAATCCTCCCTCCACTTCGACAAGCTCAGTGTAAACAGGGAGGAGATGCTAATGACTATTTACTAATTACTATTAACTAAATATGAGACTTTTATACTTTCTTGTTAAAATTTTTGCTCAATATTCTTTGCGAATTTATTTCCCGAGAATTCTAAAGATTAATGCTCCAAAAAAACTATTTGGTCGTACGATCTATGTCAGTAATCATCCATCTTCGTTTATGGATCCGATTGTTGTAGGAACATTACAACGACCGATTGTATTTTTTATGACACGCTCGGATATTTTTACTCCGGTGATGAAACCTATTTTATGGATGACTCAAATGTTACCCATTTACAGACAGTTAGATGGAGATGGAGCAGTGGGGAAAAATGCAGCTGTATTCAAAACAACATCAAACGTATTAAGCTTTGGGCGCAATCTATTAATTTTTGGAGAAGGATTTACAGATGATATTTTCATTCGTAGGTTAAAACCAATCAAAAAAGGAGCGGCACGTATTGGCTTCAGTGCATTAGACAGCATGAAATGGAAGAAAAAAGTCTATGTTGCCTGTATTGGTATTAACTATGGTGATCCTAAACACTTGGGGTCTGATGTGGTAGTCAACAACTCAGAGCGTTTTTGTTTGAATGAATACGAAGAAATGTATCGTGAAAATCCAAACAAAGCTATCACAGAAGTTACCCGTCGCATCGAATCAATGATGAAACCGTTGATCACGCACGTTGAAAACAAAGATTGGGCTCCATTCCATGAACACATAACCCGAATTCGCAGAAATGGATTGAATCCAGAAGATGTTGATTTGTCAATTTCTTTAAGACAACGATATAAAAATTCACAAAACCTAGCAGACTGGATCAATAAACAAGATTTAGAAAATCCTGAGTTAATTGCTTTAAAAAATCAAGCCGATACCTATTTCCGTTTACAAAAACGGTTGGGATTAAAAGAGAAATACGTGTATGAATTACAAAAAACGGGATCTCTAAATACTACAAATCACTTGATGTATTTAATATTAATAGCACCAATTTTTATTCTAGCATCACTCCATTTAGGACCTATATATGTGTTAGTAAAACGTATGACAGAAAAAATGTTCAAAAGAAGTGTTTTTTGGTCTTCAGTAAAAATGATGCTTGGAATGTTATTTATGGCATTAGTTAACTGGCCAATAGTAACCTTTTTGAACAATTACTTATTTCATAATGGTTGGGTTGCCTTGATTTACTTTTTAACTATTCCACTATTTGGAGTAGCGGCTTACCACTACAAAGCACATTTAATAGCATTAAAAACTAAAAATAAACTGAATAGAATGGATTTAAAAGAGTTTGTAGCGAAACGAAAAGATTTAGAAGTGAAGATTGAAGCAATTGTGAAAGGGTAGAAATTAACTTTTCATCTAGATTTGAATTTCTCCCTCCTTAAGGATGGCTGGGGATGTGACTCATTTCTATTATATTATTTCAAATTCAATTTAATCACCCTCCTTTATCCTCCCTCAAGGGAGGAAACATTAATTTTACTTTATAATTACCCCTTTCACACCTAATTGAGAAATTAACTTCATGTTTTTTTCTTGAATTGTTTCTGGAAGGAAAAGGAATTTTTTATCGTACATCACATCATTCACCCAGAAACTAACCCAATATTCATTAGTTAGACCAAAAACATCTTCCATAATAGGTTCAATTTTGGCAGCTTCATTTGGTAATAACAATTCTATACAATGACGTAAAGTTGAAGTTTGTACCTTTTCACCAGTATTAACATTTTCTCCATATCCTGTACTTGTGATGATAATTCCTTCCATGATATCATCACGAAGGTTTAACAAATAAGCATAGTGAATTGGCTCATTATTTTCATCAAATTGTCGAACAATACATACAGCTACATTTTCGACCTTTGGGCCCATTAACTCTTCTCTCATTTTTTATCTTTTATCATTCGTTGAGCGATGGCGATATATTCAAACAAATCGGATGGATGTCCAAATTTGTATTTGTATTTATTTATATAAGCCTTGTTGTGCTCGTATTTTTCAGGTAAAATTATATTTTTTCCGCGAATTGACCCTGTACGTACTATGATTAAATCTTCATCTGGAATGGTAATTATAAATTGTCCAAGTATTCCACGACAGTAATAAACAGGATGTTTTCCACCTAAATAGGTCCAAATATGTAGTCCATATCGGTAATTTGGAACATTTTCTTCGGTAGTCATTTTTGGATTTGATAAAAAATCTTTCATGTAAGATGCGGGAATGATTTCTTGTCCATTCCAAACCCCATTTTGTTTGATTAATCTTCCTAATCGCGCGAAATCTCGGGAAGTTCCATAAACACAGCAGAATGATTTCTCATCTCCATTTTCTTTATCTAAACTCCAATAGGCATCACTCTCTGTACCAATTTTTGACCAAATCTTTTCTGAAGCATAATCTGAAACCCTTTTACCAGTAGCTTTTTTTATGATAAACCCTAACAATTGAGAATTACCACTTTGATATTCAAAACGTTTTCCTGGTTTTTCAATGGCAAATTGATTTGTTGTCAATCCATATAAATCAGTACCATAATAAGAAGCCGCATTGTGTGATAACGGATTTTTACCACTTTCTTCCCAATTCAAACCAGATGACATCATCAATAAGTGTCTGATAGTAATGAGTTTTTTTGCGTCTTTTTTGAATTCAGGAATATAATTCGCAACAGGTTCATCCATGCTTTTAATTTTCCCATCTTTTATAGCACATCCAATTAATAAGCCGACAAGGGTTTTAGCTGCTGAAAAACTATTCGTTACTGTACTTTGAACATGATCGCCCCAATATTTTTCAAATAAAAGCGTATCACCATGAAATACCAAAAAGGAAGAAATTTCTAATTTTTCTATTTTCGCTAATTCATCTGGTAAAATAACAGCTTTTTGAGTGGCTTTTTTCCAAGCGAAAATGTTTTCTGCTTTCTTTAAAGTCTTATTATAAAATACATCCTTATCAAAAATGGATGGTCCCGTTCTTCCTTGTAAATAGGTATTGTAAATTCCTTTATATAAATAGGTTCTTCCAGTAACTAGAATAAAAATATTAGCTAAAATCAGCAGAGAAAGGATTAAAATACCTATGTACTTTAATACCCTTTTAATCAATCTAAGTAAAGAAAATTTATTCACTGACATAATTAAAACCAAATTGTTGGGCCAATTTTTCTTTAAAAATGGCTGAAACTTCTTCAAAATCGAGTTCTTTACCCAATTCTTGTTGCAAGGAAGTTACCGATTTATCTTGAATTCCACAAGGAATTATATGATTAAAATAAGTCAAATCACTATTTATGTTGAAACCTATTCCGTGCATCGTCACCCAACGAGAACATTTTACACCCATGGCACAAATTTTACGTTCTCGAGGAGTGTTGGGTTCTATCCAAACCCCTGTCAGTCCATCAAAACGTTCTCCTTTTACACCATATTCAGCAATAGTAGCAATAACAGCTTCTTCCAAATAACGCAAATAACGGTGTATATCGGAGAAAAAATAATCTAAATCTAAAATCGGATAAACCACCAATTGACCTGGGCCATGATAAGTAATATCCCCACCACGATTTATTTTATAATAGGTTGCCTGATGTTCATCCAATGCCTTTTCATCTAATAAAAGATGGCTTTCTTTACCGCTTTTTCCAAGTGTATATACATGTGGATGTTGACAGAAAAAAACATAATTTTTGGTAGATTGATCTGTTTCTCCATTCCTGCGCGCAATTTTCATGGCAATAGTTTTAGCAAAAACTTCTTCTTGAAAATCCCAAGCTTCTTTATAGTCAATAACCCCAAGATTTTTATAAATCACATCTACCATCTGACTTCTTTTTTTCAAATGTAAGGAATTCAAATGTATTCAAATAGTTAAAGTAGCTATTAGCAGAGTTTTAAAAGAAAGTAAATAATTAAAAAACAGATTGTTAAAATAAAATAAATTATCACTAAAAATATTTGAAAAATCAAATCAGAATTAGTCAGATTTATCATACATTTGAAATCCTATTTTTTAATTTTTTGACATGAGTTCAGAACATAAAACCAAATTGAGTGTAGCTGGTGTATTAATTACAATCGGTATCGTTTTTGGTGACATTGGTACATCTCCATTATATGTATTCCAAGCAATTACAGAAGGAAAACATTTTTCAGAAGGAATCATACTAGGAGGATTATCTTCTGTTATTTGGACCCTGATTTTGTTAGCTTCCATCAAGTATGTTTATTTTGCTTTAAATGCAGATAATAAGGGTGAGGGAGGAATCTTCGCTTTGTATGCTTTGCTAAAAGACAAAAAAGCAAAATGGATTATTATTCCAACCCTAATTGGGTGTGCTTCTTTGTTAGCAGATGGGTTTATTACACCGGCAATTTCAATATCCGCTGCAGTAGAAGGATTAAATAACATCAATCCTGACTTACCAACTATGCCCATCGTTGTTGGAATCATTTTTGCATTATTTGCTATACAACAATTTGGTACAGTGATCATTGGAAAGGTATTTGGACCTATTATGATAATCTGGTTCGGATTTTTATTGTATTTAGGATTATTACATATCGCAGATTACCCAGGAATTTTTAAAGCTTTAAATCCTTGGTATGCATACAATATGATTGTTAACGTTCCTGGTGGATTTTGGGTATTAGGCGCTGTTTTCCTTTGTACTACGGGTGCAGAAGCGCTTTACTCTGACCTTGGTCATTGCGGTAAAGGTAATATTCGCGTTAGCTGGAGTATTATGGCGGTAGTTTTAGTAATTCATTACTTAGGCCAAGGTGCCATGGCGTTAAAACCTGGTTTCCATTTATTACCAAAGCAAACTATATTTTACGCAATGGTTCCTAAAGGAATTTTACCATTTGCTGTCGGTATTGCTACAGCGGCTACAATTATTGCTTCTCAAGCGTTAATTACTGGAATTTTTACCTTGATGAATGAAGCTATTAAATTGAAATTATGGACAAATTTAAAAGTGAAATATCCTACTGACCATCACGGACAAATTTACATTCCTTTCATTAATTTTATTTTGATGCTGGGTTGTTTATTAGTTATTTACATTTTCAGAACTTCTTCCAATATGGAAGCATCTTACGGATTAGCGATTACCATCAATATGATTATGACTTCTATTTTATTGGTGTTGATGTTATTTGTGCGCTATCCAAAATCAAAACTGATCTTTAGTTTAATTTTTGCTGTTTTCTTTATTGTAGAAGGAATATTCTTATTCTCAAACTTGAATAAAATACCACACGGAGGTTGGTTTACATTAATTCTTGCTATTTTATTTTTTACAGCATTATTTGTATTCTACAAAGCAAAGCAATTGCGCGCTAACATCACGGAATATATTCCAATGTCAAGGGTAATTCCTTTACTGAATAAAGTTAGAAGCGATGATAAAATTCCTTACGAAGCAACAAACCTGGTGTACCCTACTCGTTCTGCAACTCCTAAACAATTGGATTCAACTGTATTTTTCTCTTTATTTAAAAAACGACCAAGAAAAGCAGGTATTGTATGGTTTGTTCACATAGAAATTAAGTCTGACCCTTGGGGAGTAGATTATTCTGTAAATGAGGTTATTGATAAACACTGTTACCACGTTTCTATACAATTAGGTTTCAAAGAAGAGCATCGAATAGAATATATGCTTCGTAAAATTCATTGCAAAATGGTTGAAAGAGGTGAAATAGAAGGGAAAAGTGTTTTTGAATGTGTCAAAGGGCATTTCGAAGAACCTGACTTTAAATTTATTATGTTAAGTTCTCGTGTTGCTACAGACAATAAGTTAACACCTTTCCAAATTATTACCGTTAAAGCTTATCGTTTCATAAAAGCAACAGGATTGAAAGCAGCAGAAGATTTTGGGTTGGATAAAACAAATGTAATGGAAGAATATGTTCCAATCAATGTTACAAAACAATACGAACAAGAACTTCACGAAGAATTTGAGAATTATTCTGCTACTAATAGTTAATTTGTTATGATTAACCAAGATCAACTAAAAGAACTACAACAACGCATACAAGCGATTTCAACTTATTTGAAAATCGACCAAAAACGTATTGAATTACAAGAAAGTGAATTAAAGTCGCAAGACCCTACTTTTTGGGATAATCCTAAAAAAGCAGAGGCTGATATGAAGCAAATTCGTACGTTGAAATTTTGGATAAATACCTACGAAACATTAGCATCTGCCGCAGATGATTTAGAAGTACTACTCGACTTCTTCAAAGAAGGAGAAGCTACAGAAAATGAATTAGATACTGCTTATGCAGAACTGAAAACAAATGTTGAAGAATTAGAATTAAAAAACATGCTTTCAGGAGAAGAAGATCAGCTAAGTGCGGTTCTTCAAATCACATCTGGTGCTGGTGGTACAGAAAGTTGTGATTGGGCTTCTATGTTGATGCGTATGTACACCATGTGGGCTCAAAAGAATAATTATAAACTAACTCAATTAAACTACCAGGATGGTGATGTTGCTGGGATTAAAACAGTAACCCTAGAAATCGAAGGTGACTTTGCATTTGGGTATCTAAAAGGAGAAAATGGAGTACATCGTTTGGTTCGTATTTCCCCTTTTGATTCTAATGCTAAACGTCACACATCTTTTGCATCTGTTTATGTCTATCCATTAGTAGATGATACTATTGAAATCAATATTAATCCAGCAGATATCTCTTTCGAGACAATGCGTGCAAGTGGTGCTGGTGGACAAAATGTAAACAAAGTTGAAACAGCTGTTCGTTTACGTCACGCTCCAACTGGAATTATTATAGAAAACTCTGAATCTCGTTCACAATTAGCCAATAAAGAAAAAGCTATGCAATTGTTACGTTCACAATTATATGAATTAGAATTGCGTGCAAGAATGGAAAAACGGAATGAAATTGAAGCTAATAAGAAAAAAATAGAATGGGGTTCACAAATTCGTAATTATGTCATGCATCCTTATAAATTGGTTAAAGATGTCCGAACAGGTTATGAATCAGGGAATGTAGAATCTATTATGGATGGAGATATAGATGAATTCTTAAAATCTTATTTGATGACTTTTGGGAATTAACTTTACCTCAAACAAAATCCTAATACAGTATCAATAAAAATCTCTGGTTGTTCAGCATGCACCCAATGACCTGCATCTTGAATTGTTACTAATGATGAATCCGGAAAAACAGCTTCTATTTCTTCCCAATCTTCATCCAATATATAATTGGAAAGTTCACCACGAATAAACAAAGAAACTGTCCAATTTTCTTCCATTTCTAAGGTCGAAAGGATTTCTGTCATTTCTCGTTCTAATACATCCACGTTCATTCTCCAAGCTAACTGGCCTTTTTCTTTCCAGTATAAATTCTTTAATAAGAACTGTCTAACTCCATATGAATCGACAAACGGCAATAAGGATTTTTCTGCTTCTGAACGTGAAGCAACATTTTCTAAAGGAACTGAACGTATCCCCTTGATGATTTCATTATGATGCATCGGATATTGCTTAATACCAATATCAACGACAATCATTTTTTCTAATTTATTAGGAAATTTATGGGCATACCACATAGCAGTTTTACCACCCATGGAATGACCCATTAAAATAAATTTATCAATACCCAAGTGTTGCATTAAACGATCTAAATCATCGGCCATGATATCATAGGTAAATTCTTCATGCCATGCAGAATGACCATGGTTGCGTTGGTCTACTAAAATTACCCTGTAATATTCCGAGATACGTTTTGCATGTGTTTGCCAATTATCTGAATTGCCAAACAAGCCGTGTAAAATTACAAATGGAGTTCCCTCACCTAATTCACGATAATGAAGCAACATTATAAATTTACTTTAAATTGTTTGTCATTTAATTGACTAATAATTGAAATGATTTTTTCTTTTGAAATAGCTGTACTATCAAATGCTATGGTAGCAACATTAACTTTACGCTCATCTTTAAAATCAAAGGAGCATCTATCCACTGCTTTGGTATCTTTTAACGCTTTACGAATGGAACTTCCACACCCCATTTCGCATACCATACCTTCTATGTTTAGGGTTATTGATTTATTTACATTAACCTTAACAGGTGTTTCTTTTTTAGTAATATTTACAGTTGATTTTGCTTGGGTCTCCTTTTGATTACAAGAAATAACAAGCATAAAGAAAATAAGTCCGTAAAAAATCTTTTTCATCGTAATTCAATTAATAGATAGAACAAAGGTAATGAGTATTCAGAATAGTATATACACTAGACATATCAAAAACAAAAAAAAGATTCAAGTGTTGTATTATTGAATTAAATATGTACCTTTGATTAAATTATAATCTTTTTTTGTTTAAAATATCAACAATGACAACACTAAAGAAAAACGATAAAGCGCCTGTTTTTTCAGGAAAAGACCAAGATGGAAACATCATTTCAAACGAAACCTTAACTGGAAAAAAGTATGTAATATACTTTTATCCGAAAGATATGACTCCTGGGTGTACAGACCAAGCTTGTAATTTGAGAGATAACTATACACAATTAGGTCAAGAAGGAATTCAGATTATTGGAGTTAGTATGGACAGTGAAAGTTCGCATCAGAAATTTATTGCAAAACATACTTTGCCTTTTCCCTTAATTGCAGATACTGATAAAAGTGTAATTAATGCATTTGGAGTGTGGGGTCCAAAAAAGTTTATGGGTAAAGAATACGATGGTATTCACCGTACTACTTTCTTGGTTAATGAAGAAGGTGTTATAGTAGATGTAATCTCAAAACCTAAAACTAAAGACCACGCAAAAGAAATATTAGCGGGTTTTAATCAATAATTTTTAAAACGTAAAATATTTACGTACTACTTACCATAACTTTGTATCATCACTAACAACAAAAACTAGAAAACATGTCAAAAGAAGTTAACATAGAAAAATTAAAAGCACTTCAACTTACAATGGATAAGTTAGATAAAACTTTCGGAAAAGGAAGTGTTATGAAACTAGGAGATTCAGCTATTGAAGAAGTAGAAGTAATACCAACCGGTTCTATCACATTAGATTTAGCATTAGGTGTTAACGGATTCCCTAAAGGACGAATTGTAGAAATCTATGGTCCAGAATCATCAGGTAAAACAACGTTAGCTATTCACGCGATTGCAGAATGTCAAAAAAATGGCGGAATTGCAGCAATCATTGATGCTGAACATGCTTTCGACCAATTTTATGCTAAAAAACTAGGGGTTGATATCGATAACTTATTAATTTCTCAACCAGATAATGGAGAGCAAGCATTAGAAATTGCGGATAATCTAATTCGTTCAGGTGCAATTGATTTAATCGTTATAGATTCAGTAGCAGCATTGACTCCAAAAGCTGAGATTGAAGGGGAAATGGGGGATTCTCAAATGGGTTTACAAGCACGTTTGATGTCTAAAGCACTGAGAAAATTAACAGGTTCTATCTCTAAAGCTAAATGTTCTTGTATTTTCATCAACCAATTAAGAGATAAAATTGGTGTAATGTTTGGAAATCCTGAAACTACTACGGGTGGTAATGCATTAAAGTTTTATGCTTCAGTTAGAATAGATATCCGTAAAGCAACTCAATTGAAAGATGGAGAAGAAGTAATCGGAAACCGTGTAAAAGTAAAAGTGGTAAAAAACAAAGTTGCGCCTCCTTTCAGAAAAGCGGAATTTGATATTATGTATGGTGAAGGTATTTCTAAAGTTGGTGAAATTATCGATTTAGGAGTTGACTTAAATATCATCAAGAAAAGTGGTTCATGGTTCTCTTATGGTGAAACAAAATTAGGACAAGGTCGTGATGCGGTTAAAAACCTAATTCAAGACAATCCAGAATTAATGGAAGAATTGGAAACTAAAATCAAAAGTGCATTGACAAAAGAAGATGCAAAAGAGATTTTAATGAGTGAATAAAAAAGAATAAATAAGTATAAAAATGCGAGGAAATCCTCGCATTTTTTATTTGATATTTCTCATCAATATTCGAGCAGTTTGTTTAGATTTTTGCGTCAATATAATTTCTTTATCAATAGTAACACGATCAATAGTTGCTTGGTCATAATGTCGAATAGTAACTAATTCAAGACCTTCTTCTATAGTAACAATAAAATCACTCTCTAATTGACTAAACAAATTTTTAATAACTGAAGGTTTGTTCTCGATAACAAAGTCAAAACTAATCGCTGAATTTTGCATCAAATTAATTTGAACTCCTGAAGTTGAAAGAATATTAAATAAATGACTTAGGTTTTCTTCTACAATAAATGAAAAATCTTTAGGGGTAATGCCCACTTTAATCTGATTCATTTTAAAAATAAACGATGGAACCAAGTGGTCGTAATCAGTTACAGATGAGATAACAGTACCAGAAGCGGAAGGATCAACAAAAGATTTTACATATAAAGGTATATTTTTGTTTTGTAACGGTTTAATTGTCTTTGGATGAATGACTGTAGCTCCATAATAAGCTAATTCTATAGCTTCTTGAAAGGAAATTTGATTTAATTTGATTGTTTTATCAAACCATTTAGGATCAGCATTTAGCATACCAGGAACATCTTTCCAAATAGTAACGCTCTCAGCATCTAAACAGTAAGCAAATATACCTGCAGAGTAATCAGAACCTTCGCGACCTAAAGTTGTAGCAAAACCTTCTGCAGTAGCACCAATAAAACCTTGAGTAACGATTACATCTGATGTTTTAAATAAAGGTCTAAGGTTCAAATCTATTAATTCCTGTGTTTTTTTCCAATCAACGAACGCATTTCGATAGTTATTATCCGTACGAATGAACTGTTTCGTATCAATCCATATTGCTGATACTGTTCTATCTAAAAGATAGGCTTCTATAATTTTAGTACTAATGACTTCTCCTAAAGATACAATTTGATCATATTCATAATCATATTTTTCAGAAAAGGGTTTTTTAATCTTTTCAAAAAGAAATTCCTTCATATCGTCTAAAAAAGTAACTAACCCTTCGTGTCTTTCAAGAAATAAATTATCAACTATTTTTAAATGATATTTTATAATTTCTTCAACTAAATAGCGATATGACTCATAGTTATTCGTTGATAACGCATCAACAATTTCTTCTAAAGCATTTGTAGTTTTTCCCATTGCAGAAACTACAACTAATTTCTTTTTAGTTGGAAACAAAGAAATAATCTGAGCAACATTTTTAACTGCAGAAGCATCTTTTACCGAAGCACCACCAAACTTAAAAACTAACATAATTTAATTTATTTTTTCGATATCAAAATCACGATTTTGTATAAAAACGAATCTTAAAGACACAAAAAAATCATTTGATGAAATTAATTTTGAATCTTTAGATAAGAAATTATATCCTGTTTGTAAATGCAATTGAGAAAATTTAAATCCAATAACAGGAGTAAAACCAACTGCATTTAAATAATAGTTTGTTCTGTATACAAGGTTTGCACCATAAGTTAAATTAAGCCTACCTTGTTTAAACCAATATCCTAATTCATATCCTAAAACATTATTATACAGATTATAATTAAAACCACCATGAAAAGAATGGATATAAGGTTTAATTAACTGAATTTTTTTCCATTGATATTCAAAACCAAACTCTACATTATTGTATTTACCTCTTTGTAAACCTAAATAAGGACCATATTTAGAAACATCAAATTTATATCTGGGTATTTTATTCCAAAAACTACTTGATTCTTGGCTAACAGACAAAAAACTAATAAAAAAAATATATAATAAAACTAACCTAATCTTCATAAGTAAAATATATTTCTCTTAACCGTACTGAATCATTCGTTTTAATACCCAAACTATCTGCTAAAAATTTTGCACGACGTACTTCTTTAACAGAATATCTTGATGAGTCAGTATCTAATAAGTTGTGAATAAAAATGTTACTTTCTTTTATTCCAGGAATTGTGAGTTTGGAAACCTGCATAACAGGATGATAAAGTAAAGATTCTTCTTTTACTTTTGGAGGAAAAAAACCTATTTTCTCATCATATGACTCGACTAATATTAAAAGTGTACTTAATATATATAAGTATTTTAAAACAGAGAAAAATACACCAGCAAGCTTATTTATTGGTGTTAATTGAGTTACCTTTATTATTTTCTCAATAGTCTTTCCTAGAAAATAAACCATAGCACCAATGGCTAAAAAGGTTAAAGTAAATGCAATTACAGGAACATATTTTGAAGACATTCCAACACTATTTCTCAAAAAAGATGCTGTAAAATCTGAAAAATGAATACCTGCATAAATTCCAACAAATAGTGCTAATAATGTAAAAATTTCAATTATTAAGCCATGCTTAAACCCTTTCCAAGCAGCATAAACTATAGGTACAAGTAAAACAATATCAATAAAATTCATCAAAAAAAAATTGAATTCTAAATTAAACCGAAAAAAAATATAAATAGAAATCAATAAAATAACTTCTTAACTCAATATTGTGAATTAGAGTATAAAAAAAGAGGTTGCCTAATGACAACCTCTTTCCACATTATAAATTAACTTTTTAGTGTTTAGCTAAATAATCAGCAACACCATCAAAAGATGCTTTCATTCCTTCATCACCTTTTGTCCAGTTTGCAGGACAAACTTCACCATTTTCTTCGAAGAATTGTAACGCATCAACCATACGTAACGCTTCGTCTACATTTCTACCTAATGGGAAATTGTTAACTAATTGGTGCATTACAATTCCGTTTTTATCGATTAAAAACAAACCTCTATAAGCAATCATTGGTCCAGTAGCGATTAGGTTACCGTCTACATCATAATCGTATTCTCCTGCTAAAACTCCGTAAGCTTCTGAAATAATTTTTGAAGTGTCAGCAATGATTGGGTAAGTAACTCCTTGAATTCCTCCTTTATTTTTTGGAACCTGTAACCATCCCCAGTGAGATTCTTCTGTATCTGTAGAACAAGCTACCACTTTTGCTCCTCTTGCTTCAAATTCAGCTAATTTTGATTGAAAAGCATGTAATTCAGAAGGACAAACGAATGTAAAATCTTTCGGATAGAAAAATAATACAACTGGGTTTTTTCCCACGAATTGATCTAATGAGAAATTCGAAACAACTTCTCCACCATTTATAACAGCTCCTGCAGAAAAATGAGGCGCTTTTTTACCAACTAATACTCCCATGTTTTAAAATTTAAGTTTTGAATTTTAAGTAATACAAATTTAAGGATTGATTTGTTTTAAATATTAATATTTTATCAAAACTACATAAACTATTATCTTTGTAACACAATTTAACAAATCATGAAAGAAGAAATCAAAAAAATAGTGGATGCAATGAGTCAACGTTTTGTTGCTCACCCATGGCATGGTATAGAAGTTGGTGATAAAGCACCTGCTATTGTTAATGCTTTTATTGAAATCACGCCTGCTGATTCAATTAAGTATGAAATTGACAAACCATCTGGGCACATTATGGTTGATAGACCACAAAAATTATCTAATCATATGCCATGTTTATATGGTTTTGTTCCTAAAACTTACTGCGATACTCAAGTTGCAGCTTTTGCAAATGAAAAAACAGGTAGAAACGATATAGATGGAGATGGAGATCCATTAGATATTTGTGTATTGAGTGAAAGATCATTTAATCATACAAACATTCTTTGTGAAGCAAAAGTTGTAGGAGGTTTCCGCATGCTAGATGGCGGAGAAGCTGATGATAAAATTATTGCAGTACTTAAAGGAGACCAAGCTTATGGTGAATTCAATGATATTTCCGAAATGCCTAAAATGGTAATTGACAGAGTTCGTCATTTCTTCTTAACATACAAAGATTTAGATGGAGGAGCTAAGAATGTTGAAATTACACATGTATATGGTCGTGAAGAAGCATTTGAAGTTATAAAAAGAGCAACAGCAGACTATGATGCAAAATTTGGCGATGTTAACGAAAATTTAGTTGAAGCTTTATTAAACGCTGTATCAGTGAAATAATTAACTTTTTAGATAAGAAAATAGGTGTTAGAGAATAATACCTATTTTTTTCTTATAAAAATTGACTAATTTTGTCAATACTTAATTTGTCAACAATGAAAACGAAACTCAAACTATACAGAGAAATAAAAGAATTAAAGACAAAAGATTTAGCTCAATTAACTAGTATAGATCAAGCATTGATAAGTAAATTTGAAAGTGGAAATAGAATCCCAACGAAGGCCCAGATAGTTAAATTATCGGAAGTACTAGAGATTCCACTTCACGAAATACTCCCACTTTGGATAAAGGAAAAAGTGTTAGCTGAAGTTCGAGAAGAGCCTTATGCATTAGAAGGATTAATGTTAGCGCAAGAAGCAGTTGTTCCATATGGTAAAAAACAGTTTTATTCTGAAAGTTTATTAAAAAAATTAAACATAATTGACCAACTTCAAAAAGAACTAAACGCACTTCGAAATTATGATAGCTACAGAATAACACAAGCACTAGAATTAGAATATACTTTTGAAAGTAATCGAATTGAAGGGAATACGTTGACACTTCGAGAAACAGATTTAATTGTTAACGAAGGGTTGACAGTTTCAGGTAAAAGTATGCGAGAACACTTAGAAGCAGTAAACCACCAAGAAGCTATTGAGTATATCAAACAATTGGTTCAAAAAAAAATAAATATAAATGAACGAGAAGTTCTGTCTATTCATAACCTTATTCTACGTGGAATACAACCTGAATATGCAGGTAGATATCGTGATATACAAGTGATGATTAAAGGGAGTGAGTACATGCCTCCACAACCCTATTTAGTTAAGGATGAAATGAATCAATATTTTGATTGGTATGAAAAAAATAAAATCCATTTACACCCTGTCATCCTTGCCGCAGAAATGCATGAAAAATTAGTAACTATACATCCCTTTATTGATGGAAATGGAAGAACTTCAAGATTGATTATGAATTTAATTTTATTATCAAAAGGATATGTAATTGCAAATATAAAAGGAGATTATGAAAAAAGGATGGCCTATTACAATGCATTAGAAGAAATACAAACAAACCATTCAAAAGATGCATTTCATCACTTTATTGCAGATGTAGAAATAGAATGCCTAAATAGATATTTGACCATTTTAGGAGCCTAATTAAATTTGATTGATTTCGAAGGCTGTATTTTAGTTATTAAATACGAAGGCAGTAACATTGCTAACAAACAAACAATTAAAGTGACTAAATTTAAACCAATAATAACTCCTGCATTTAATTCAATTGGAACAGCATTCAAATAATAAACCTTAGGATCAAGAGTTAATGGTTTTAAATATTCTTGTATTAAACAAAAACTAATTCCAATTAAATTACCCCAAAACATCCCTTTTAAAATCAAATAAGATGCTTGGTATAAAAATACTTTACGAATCTGCCAGTCATTAGCACCCATGGCTTTCATCATCCCAATAAATGACGTTTTAACTAAGATCATTACCAACAGAGCTGACCCCATATTGATAATACCAATCAATAACATAAGTGATAAAATGATATACACATTAAGATCTAAGAAACCTAACCATACAAAAATATCAGCTTGATTATCTTTGATACTAGAAACTTTTAAATCAAGCATATTCTTACCTAATAAGACTTTATTTTTGATATAATTAACATCTTTTTCTAAACGATCCCAATCATAAACCAAACATTCAAATGCACCAACATAATTCCGATAACTCCCTTTTCCATCTTTTCTGTAAAAGGAAACTAATTTGTCCGCTACTTGTATTTGAAAATTATATCCATCATTATCAAGATATTTTCGATTAACTGTACCATCTACAAGATCAACACCCGAAATAGGTTTCAATGCTTTTCTAACCTTTATTTCAATCGAAGCAGTATCTGGTATCGTAGTTTTTTCACCTTTACCATCAATAAACATCCAATAATCTGAAACAATCACTTGGAAAGTAGTGTCTTTATTTGGGAAATAAGTAAATCCGGCGAAGTGATCATACCCATTCCCCCAGTTATATCTGTAATTACCATTTCCTCCAACAGTCTCAGCTTTAATAACTAAATATCCATTTTGTAAACTATCAGCAACTGTAATTGAAGTTTGTATACCCCAATCATTTAATTGTTGAAGATGTCTTAAATCTGAAATTATTAATTGCTTATCTAATTCTTCATAACCTGTTTCGTAAATTCCGACAATTTTGAAATTCTTTCTAATAGGCTTGTGTTTTACAAAAAAAGTAGTTACTTCTTGTCCTAATTTATAATTTAAATTACGCGCTATCTGAGATGATATTAATATCTCATCAGAAGTGTTCAATGAATTAAAATTAGGAACTCTACCTTGAATAAGATTAGACTTAAAAAATGTCCAATCGTAGGTTTTATCAACCCCTTTAACCAATACGCCTTCTATTTCTTGTTGAAAATCTTGTTTATTATCACTATTTTTGGATTGTAAAAGTGCGGGTTTATAAGCAACAGGTTGGATTTTCTTAATGTGTTTATCCTTAGATAATAAAGGATAGAAAGATTGGTTTATTAATATGGGTTCACTCTCGAAAATTGAATTTTCGCCCGATTTAGTAATCACCGCATGAGCTCCAAAACCAATAACTTTATCTCTAACCTCGGATTGAAATCCTCGCACAACAGCTAACGTAATGATGTTTACAATCATTGCCAAAGCTATGCTTATAATTGAGATACGAACTATAGGTTGCGAAACCTTTTTGCCTTTAGTTTCGTATTTTAAGAGATTGCGTGCTATGAAATGTTCAAAATTCAATATGGTGTTTTTTTCAATGCGAAAGTACATAAACCTTTCGTTGGTTAAAAATATTTACATCATTTTGAGTTTATTGTTTGTAACGTTTTTTTCCATTTCTGTGGAAGCAAATGAAGTAGTACCAAGAGATAGCAATACTTTTCGTTTTTGGGGAAGAAAAAAACCGTTGCTTTTAGGTATTGCTCGTATGGACTTATACTACGATTCTTTAGTTGGAAAAAGAGTTGCGATTGTAAGTAATCAAACATCAACTATTGGAAATACTCACTTAGTAGATACCTTGCTTAGTCTTGGAATTAAAATACAAAAAGTTTTTTCTCCAGAGCATGGATTTAGAGGGAATGCGGATAATGGAGAAAAAGTTCATAATGAACATGATGTAAAAACTGGTTTAGATGTAATATCCCTTTACGGACACAATAGAAAACCTACTCGTGAGCAATTAGCTGATGTTGATGTAATTCTTTTTGATATACAGGATGTTGGAGTTCGTTTTTATACATATATTTCAACCCTACATTATGTAATGGAAGCATGTGCTGAATTTAAAGTCCCACTAATTGTTTTAGACCGACCTAACCCAAATGCACATTACATAGATGGTCCTGTTCGCGATGACCAACATAAATCTTTTATTGGAATGCATCCTGTACCAATCGTGTACGGGATGACTATCGGAGAATATGCAAAAATGATTAATCAAGAATCTTGGCTAGGAGATAGCTTATCTTGTAATTTATACGTTGTACCGTGTAAAAATTATTCGCATGCAACTAAATACGTATTACCTATTCCACCAAGTCCAAATTTACGTTCAGAATTTGCAATTTCATTGTACCCTAGCTTGTGTTTATTTGAAGGAACAACAGTAAGTGTAGGAAGAGGAACGGATACTCCATTCGAGGTTTTTGGTCATCCAATGTTTCCTACTTCTGATTTTCAATTTACTCCAACATCTGGTTTTGGTTCTAAACGACCTGTAAATGAAAATAAAGTTTGTAATGGATATGATTTAAAATGTTTAGGGATTATTGAAATCAATAAATTAAATATTGATTGGATTATTCAAGCTAAAACACTTTTAGGTGATAGTATTATTTTTATTGATCAACCTAGCTTTTTTGATCGACTTGCTGGAACTTCAAGTTTAAGACAACAAATTTTAAATAATACTCCTGAAGAAGAAATAAGAAAATCTTGGGAAATAGATTTAGATAGATTTAAAGCTATTCGAAAAAAATACCTTATTTACGATTGATTTTTTTGGCTTTGTTGAACGCTTGCATAAACAACTGACCCTGAAGCTTATATCCTCTTGGGTTAAAATGTAAGCTATCACTATTTACATATAAACGTTTACACCATGCTTCCATCGAATTATCACCACCCATAACCCTATTTAGGTCCCATAAAATCAATGAATTATCTTTTTGAACTTGATTTCTAATTATGGTATTAATTTCTGTAATACGTTGTGGTCTTCTATTTTGATACTTAGTATCTGGAGCTGTTGTAAATAACAAGGTTGTTTTTGGAACCGTTTTATGTATTTCATTAACAAAACTTGTTAATTGTCTTGAAATTCTTGGGACATTTAGAGAATCTATATAAGAATCATTTGTACCCAATGAAATTATCAATAAATCAGGTTTGATGACAGATAATTGTTCTTGAAATAAGACCGTATTATTGATAAACTGATCCAATGTGGATCCTGCTACTCCGAATTTATGATACGTTATCCCTTTCGCTTCATTGGAATTAATACGCAATGCATAAATAATAGGTTTTGATGTATTATCAAATTTGACAACGATATCATCACTCGGTTTATCAAAAGTCAAGGTAGTTATTGCGGTATTAGGACTAACTTTTTGTGTGTTAATTTTAGCATTTTCACAGCTCAAAGAAAATGAATCATTGTTTATGTAGTGTAAGAACTCTATTTTAACAAAAGAATCATCCTTTATTCGTTTTTTAAAATGCAATTCACCTAAAGAATCTTCCAAATAAAAAGCCAATCCAGTAGCTCCTAATGGTATGGATGTCTTTCCCTGTTTAATACTCGCTCTTTTCCAATTACCTTTTACTTCCAGAGGAAAAACCTTCATGCTTTGTGGGTTAAATAATTGATAAGGGAATTCCCAACCAACTTGACCTTTTCCATATTCTTCTGAAAGTTGCTTCTTAATTTCCCCTGAAAACTGACCTATTTCAATATGAGAATCCCCTATATGCATCACGGTAAAGGAATTTCTTTTATTTTCTTTTAATAAATCTAATTGATAATAAACATCTTGTAAGGCATAAGAATGCATTAAGGTATCTATTTCATTTTTTTCAGGTATAAATGTTTCATCTGTGACTTGAGGAGAACAAGCAACCGTGAAAAATGGAATTAATAAAATAAAATATAAACTAAATTTCATCTAAATAAAGAATAAGCACTATTTTGAACTCGAAAATACAAATTCTATTTAGTAACTTCACATCGATATTTTACAGAATAAACAATAAATCTTCAGATTCTTGAAAATTTACACCAACATTGATGATTTTCAATTTATCAAAAACCCTGTTTTAACCATCGGTACTTTTGATGGTGTTCATGTAGGACATCAAAAAATAATTAAAAAGATGCAAGAAATTGCATCTAAAACGAATGGTGAAACAGTAATTTTCACCTTTTTTCCTCACCCGAGAATGGTTGTAAATCCAACCAATCACGGAATAAAATTAATTCAATCACAAAAAGAAAAACTTGAAAAACTGGCTTCACTTGGTGTTGACCACGTCATTATTTTTCCATTTACTAAAGCGTTTTCAGAAATTACAGCTTCAGCATTTGTTTCGAATTTATTAGTTGAAAAATTAAAAATTCACACAATTATCGTTGGATATGATCATCAATTTGGTAAAAATAGGGAAGGAAATCTCAGTTACCTTGAGGATAAAGGCAAAGAATTTGGATTTAAAGTAATTGAAATAAAAGCACACGAAATTAATGATGTAAATGTAAGTTCTTCAAAAATCAGGCAAGCATTAACCGAAGGCAATATTGAAATAGCAAATCATTACCTTAATAGTTCATTTGAGATTTGGGGAAAAGTTATTCACGGCAATAAACTAGGTAGAACTATTGGTTTCCCAACAGCAAATATTGGAGTTGATGACGCTCTTAAAATTGTACCTCGTCGTGGGGTTTACGCTGTAAGTATTAAAATAGAAGATGGGATATCTTTTAAAGGGATGATGAATATAGGAATAAGACCAACTGTTAATCAAGAGGTAAAAGAAACTATTGAAATAAATATTTTTGATTTTGAAGAAGATATTTATGATAAATCTGTCCGGATTTGTTTACACAAACGAATTAGAGATGAACAAAAATTCGACGGCTTAGACTCACTCATTAATCAATTGAAATCTGATGAAAAAACTGTTCGCGCTTATTTTAATTTATAGTCCTCTAGTATTAATCGCTCAAAAAGCGGATTCCATTCGATATTATTCATTAGAAGAAGCGTATAATGTTCATCCAGACAGTGTATTTGCGATTCGTTTGACGAAAAAAAAATTAACTGCAGTTCCTAAGGAAATTCAATCCTATAAAAATCTTAGACACTTAGACTTAAGTAAAAATAAACTCACCATTTTACCTGAATTTGTTGGTACATTAAAAAATTTAATTGACTTAGACCTAGGCAAAAATAAATTTACTTCCTTTCCAACTGAAATTTGTAAGCTAATAAATCTCCAAAAATTGGTTTTAAACCAAAATCAATTCACCCATATATCTGAGTGTATTGAAAATCTCGAAAAATTAACCTATTTTGATGTTTGGGACACCCCATTGGAAACGTTTCCAAAAGCGTTTATTGAAATGAAAAATCTTAAATTTATAGATATGCGTGGTGTTCTTTATGGCCCAACTTATCAGCAGAAATGGATTCACAACCTTCACTGGGTAAAAATTGAATTCGATGCACCTTGTGATTGTATGGAAAAATAAATTTCAATAAATTCTTAATGATGCTATTGAATAAAAAACTAAAGTAAAGTAAAATCTTCTGAATGCTCTTGAATATAATTCAGTGTATCCATAATCTCACTTAAATTGAAAGATGTGACAAGCTTCATTCTATATTCTTTAATGTGAGCAATTCCTTTAAAATAATTAGAATAATGTCGCTTCATTTCTGCAATTCCAAGTGATTCTCCCTTCCAACGAACACTCATTTCTAAGTGTTGTTTTGCTGCCTCAACACGATCGAAAACAGTTGGCGGTGAAAGCATCTCTCCTGTTTTCATATAATGTTTTACCTCATTAAAAATCCAGGGATAACCAATACTTGCTCTTCCAATCATTATTCCATCAACACCAAATTTGTTTCGATATTCTAATGCTTTTTGTGGACTATCGATATCCCCATTTCCAAAAATTGGAATTTTCATGCGCGGATTATTCTTGACTTCACCAATCAATGTCCAATCTGCATCTCCTTTGTATAACTGTTGACGTGTTCGTCCATGAATCGAAAGAGCTTCTATACCAACATCCTGTAGACGTTCAGCTGTAGAAACAACAAATTTTGTTTTATCATCCCAACCTAATCGGGTTTTTACGGTAACAGGTAAGTTTGTTATTTTAACAATTTCATCCGTCATCTTTACCATCTTAGGAATGTCCTGCAACATACCAGCACCTGCTCCCTTACACGTTACCTTTTTTACTGGACAACCAAAATTGATATCAATAATATCAGGATTCGTTTTTTCGATGATTTCTGCTGAGCGTTTCATACTTTCGATATCGTAACCAAAAATCTGAATCCCAACAGGTCTTTCGTACTCGTAAATGTCTAACTTTTTGACACTTTTTGCTGCATCACGAATTAATCCTTCTGATGAAATAAATTCCGTATACATCAAATCAGCACCATGCTTTTTACACAGAGCTCTGAAAGGAGGATCACTTACATCTTCCATTGGAGCTAATAACAATGGGAATTCACCCAATTCGATATTCCGAATCTTAACCATAATGCAAAAATAAGGATTTTACTCAGATGGTTCAATGTGAATAAGCACATGGCCAAGCGAACGAATTTGACTTCGTAATTTATCTTTCAACTGATGAGAAATCGTATGACCTTCCCTAACAGAAATAGTACCATCTACCCTTGCATGCAAATCAACATGGTATTTCATACCTGCTTTTCTTATAAAACACTTTTCAGTATTTATTATTCCTTCCACCGTTTGTGCTACAGCTCGTATTTCATCAATTAATTCATGATGTGTATGTTCATCCATGATCTCACCCAATGCAGGACGAAAGATTAAAAAACTATTATACAGAATAAATCCCGATGCAAATAATGCCGCCCAATCATCCGCCGACTCATACCCTTTTCCTGCAAATAAAGCAATTGAAATACCAATAAAAGCAGAAACAGAAGTAATAGCATCACTTCTATGGTGCCAAGCATCTGCTTTCAAAGAAGAACTATTTGTCTCCTTACTTTTTTTTAGAACGATGCGATATGAAATCTCTTTCCAAATGATAATTACTCCCAAAAAAATTAAAGTCCAGGGTTTAGGTAAATCATGTGGTTCATTTATATTATGAATACTCTCATAAGCAATAAACCCGGCAGCTGAAATTAAAAATCCAACCACTAAAAATGTGATTAAGGGCTCTGCTCTTCCATGGCCATAAGGATGATTTTCATCAGCTGGTCGATTTGCATATTTAATTCCGAACAAAACCAAGAACGAAGCAAAAATATCAGTGGTTGATTCTATTGCATCCGCAATTAAGGCATATGAATTTCCAAAAATACCTGCTAACCCCTTTAATAACGCCAACAATGTATTACCTACGATGCTAAAATAGGTAGCTTTAATTGCTGTTTGCTCGTTTGTGATATCGGTAGACATATAAACAAAAGTAGTATATGTTGAATTATAAAAACTTAATTTTTAAAAAATAGGGGAATTTTCTTTGTATTTATTTGAATTCAATCCATTTCGGAACAAAAATAATTACTCCTATGACCACCGCTATAATTGAAGCAACTAACACTGCAGCTGCAGCTACATCTTTAGTCTTTTTTGCCAAAGGATGAAATTCAGGAGATGCCAAATCAGTTAAAAATTCAATTGCTGTGTTTAACATTTCAGTGATAAAAACCAATGCAATTGTAAGTATGATCCAACACCATTCATTAACACTCAACTTTAAGATATTTCCCAACCCAATTACAACTACTGTTGCTAACGTATGAATCCAAGCGTTGTGTTGGGTTTTAAAAAATATCTTTATTCCTTGAAAAGCATAAGAAAAGCTTTTGATTCGAGCTGAAATTGAAAACGAATTTGATTTGTTATTTTGATTTCGCTTCATAAATAAATCTAATATAGAGTAAACAAATTAGTTACAATTCTACCCTTCCTATTTTCTAATTCTAGCGATAAAAGTTGTTTAGTAGATAAAACCTGCCAATAAAAAGGCGCTACCAACAAATCTAATCCACTATTTTGTTTCAAACGAATACCTTGTCCAGAAATTTTATCTTTATTGGGAATAAAATCTCCAGCTGGCAAATGCTCTGTTATTATAACATATTGAAATTTAATTAATTTTTTTAATATGTTACTTACCTCATCGTTAGCTAAATGTTGTAATACCTGACGAACGAGTGCACAATCACCCTTTGGAAGTTCATCTTTAGATATATCTAAACAATCAAATGAAAGATTATCATGGTAAAACACTTTGTTATTTCTTTCTATCAATGCCGGAACTATATCAACCGCAACATACGATTTCGAATATGGAACAAGTTGTTTCCCAATATTAAAGTCCCCACAACCTAAATCACAAACAGTAATTGGTTCGTCAAAGGATTGTAAAAAATTAGAAACACAATCAATATATGGCTGAACTAATATAGGATCATGCGAACCTTCTCCAGAATAAAAATCCATTTCAATTCCTCCCCACAGATGTTTTTCATAAATCTGTTCCATCACGGCTTTTGTTGGCCAAGGTTGTTTGGGTTTTATTAAAGACATAATCCTAAAAAATATAAATGTACTAATCAGATGTCAATTTATATTTTCAAAAATTCATTCGTACCATTTAAAATTCGATTTAATAATATTTGTAGTTCTTCATATACCGGTGGAAAATCATTTGAACCATAGGACTTCTTAATCTTCGTTTCTACCAAACGATGAAATTCCCATTGCGTACCATCCATAGTAGGTTGAAAATAATCCTTCTTCCATTTAGAACTCGTAATAAAATGATTCACTGCTTTTTTCACTTTTGGAGGGAGAACATAAACATGGGTAGGCAGTTGATTCTCCTGAATTTGCAATGAGTCAAAAAGCGATTCATATTCATTCCAAACTAATATACCATCCAAATAACTTATATTCCGTTGCGCACTGTTATACCCCCCTTCCTGGAAATAAAAGCCCACACTACGTTTTTTATTATTTTCTTTTAAAAAATCATTTGAACAAATAACTTGTATTTTTTCGGGAAGCTTATATGGTTTTGATTCTTTTGGATTAAAATCAATCTCTTGACCTTGTAGTAAAAACCATTTATCATCATTATTTTCATAAGTATCTATCAAATTATGGTCTAAATAACCTATCCCATCCGAATGGTAACTAATACAACAAGGTATACAAGCCCATTTCGGTGAATGATCAGTCAAACAACATCCACCCAAAACAATTTCATCATTGAGTAATTGCTCTCGTAGTGCATCAAAATCAGGTTCGCCATACACCCAACGAACCATAGGTTTTTTACAAAGCAAACATTTTTTGCGGTTGTTCATGATAGTTATTTATAAGTTCAAAATTAGTAGAGTACAACGTAATTTATTTATGTTTTGAGCGGCTTTATAAAAAAATTTAAAATTAACATGATAACCTTCTGAAATGATTGCATCAAAATTATAGGCTCAGTTACTAATTTTTGGTAAAATAAATGTTCACCAAATAGATTACTTTTGCTTTTAGAAAGTTCCAAATTATGTTAGACAAAGAAATTGCTTACTCCATTTTAGACCTTGCAGTTGTTTCGAAAGGGAAATCGTTTCGTCAAACCTTTGATGATTCTGTGGCAATTGCGAAACTTGCTGAACGTACTGGTTATAAAAGATATTGGCTGGCCGAACACCATAATATGGATGCTATCGGCAGTAGCGCTACTTCTATTTTAATCGGAAAAATTGCTGAGGAAACACAACACATACGAGTAGGTTCGGGTGGAATCATGTTACCCAATCATTCTCCGCTCATCATTGCCGAACAATTTGGAACATTAGGTACGCTTTATCCAAATCGAATAGATTTGGGGTTGGGAAGAGCACCTGGAACTGATCAAGCAACAGCAAGTGCCATTCGCTCTGATTTTTATGAAGCAGCGATGCAATTTCCTGCTGAAGTTCAAAAAATTCAAGACTACTTTTCGTTGGACAATAAACATGAATCGGTTAGAGCAAACGTGGCAGAAGGTGTAGACGTACCGCTTTATATACTAGGCTCGAGTACCACAAGTGCTTATTTATCGGCAGAAAAAGGGTTGCCCTATGCTTTTGCAAGTCATTTTGCAAGTGCACAATTAATGGAAGCCTTAAACATCTATAAAACACAATTTAAACCTTCTTCAGTTTTAGATAAACCGTATACCATTGCAGGTATTTCGGTTATTATTGCGGATACCGATGAAGAAGCTGAATTTCTTTCTACCTCCTACTACGGAAGAGTAATCGGAATTCTAACCGGAGATAGAAATCCTTTAGAACCACCTTTTGAAATAACGGACGAATTCCAAAACATCATCAAACACCCTTCAGTGCAACAAATGTCAAAATACGCCTTTATAGGGAGCAAAGAGACTGTTAAAAAGAAAGTGAAAGCCTTTATTGAAACTACTGATGTGGATGAATTGATTGTAGCGACACACGTTTTTGATGTGAAAGATCGAATAAAATCAGTGAGTGCGTTTGCGGAAGTGATGAGGGAGGTGAATGGAGAAATAACTAATCTAATTTACTGTTGAAAATGAATATCATTTTGGGTATAGTTTTTTAATATCTTCCTCGATTTCTTTAAGGCTTTGTTCAAATTCTATTTTTTTGGTTTTTTCTTTAAACTTTAAAAATTCTGTAGAAGATTTTTCTATAGCCATTTGGTGACTAATTTTACCAGCGTGAGTAAGTATCTCTCTACCATTTAATTGTAAAAGAGCATCTAAACGCTCAATCCAATCTTTCATATACATAGGTTTATTTTGCTGTGCCATCGTTTCTGCAAAGGCAAGATATTGTTCAACTAACAAACCAAGTAATTTCATTTCGTTTTCGTCTAAATAGTTTTTTGCTATTCCGACATCATTTTTTTGAATGTTGTTTGTTCCGTTTTTATCATATGACTGCATACCTAAAAGTGGTAATTCAGCATCAACTCTTCTGTAAATTAATTCGGCCACTGTTTGTTCACTAATTGCCCAAAGGAGTTTGTTTTGTACAATTTTAAAAAAGGTGATTGTTTTTCATCTTTAGGATCGTAGTCGATACTTGTTGTGTAAATGTCTTTAATTTTTTGATAAAAGAATTTTTCTGAAATGCGTATCTCTCGAATACGTTGTTGTAATTCGTTGAAATAATTCATTGAATTTCCCGTTTTAAAACGTTCGTCGTTTAACGCAAATCCTTTAATGATATATTCTTTTAAACGTTGAGTTGCCCAAATACGAAACTGGGTACCTTGCTTGGATTTTACACGGTAGCCAACAGAGATAATTACATCTAAATTGTAAAATTCAATATCTCTTTCCACTTCACGATTTCCTTCAATACGAACTTGTCGGAAATTCCGACGAGTTGAAATTTGCTCCAATTCCTCCTCTTTGTAAATATTAGAAATATGCTCCGTAATAGTGCTTCTACCCTTTCCAAAGAGCGTAGCCATTTGATCTTGTGTAAGCCAAACCGTTTCGTTTTCTAAATGGACGTCTATTTTGATGTTACCTTCTTGATTTTGATAAATTAATAAATTTGATTCTTTATGAAAATCCATAGGGGAAGTGTTTTTGTTTATTTACTAATCTAATTTACGATTAAAATTTAAATATTTTTGCGAATTCTAGATTTTTAATGTTCCAAGAATATTCTTTTATACAACTATGTGGATGAATTGATTGTGGCGACATATGTATTTGATGTGAAGGATCGAATTAAATCGGTGAATGTTTTTACAGATTACAATATCAGCCCCTTATTACGCTCAATTCTTTCTTTGGCTTCCACTAACAACTGATGTAATTTAGCTTCCATTCTTTTCCCAACTCCAAAACAAAATTTTCTAATTCTTGTAAGATTGTTTTTTCTAAATCATTCTCTAGATAGGTGTTTTTCAAATTCAAAAAATCTAATACATATGGATCTTTAAATGTATTTATCAAATCCGGGTGGGAGTTTGAAAATTGTATATTCGCTAATTCAGTTCTTTCATAAGCTTTTCGTTGAATTTGATTACGAAGTTCGCGTTTTCCCCATTTTTGTTCAATACAATTTTGCGCATAATATAGTTTTGCTTCTTTTGATTTTAAAGGAAATAACTCAATAAAATGAGACCAACTCAATTGTGCCGCCAGTGGTGGCAAAATGTTATAGTCTGAAAATTCTTGTGCAAAACGTATCATTCTTCGTACATTTTTCTCAGTGAAATTTCGTCCGTATTTCATTTCCAATTGTCGTGAGACGGAACTTAGTATTTGCTTTCCATACTCTGCACGTTCATTTTTTAGCTCTTCTTCTTTAATACGTTTTCCTACTTTCCAAAAAAGTAACGTCAAGGTACTATTAGCAACTTTTGCAATTTTTTGTTTGCTATCTTCTATCAAGGAAGAAAGTTCTAATACAAGATTGGATGTATTAAAAATGGTTTTTTCTGAATCTAACATATAAATTATGATTAAATACTAATCTAATTTACGATTAAAATTTAAATATTTTGGGATTTTTAAAGAAATACTCAATAAAGAACTTTTATAAAAGTACCAATCACTTTCAAGCTAATTGTTTCATCATCGGTCAAAGTTATTGGTTCAAAATCCAATGTAGATTTTGGTAATAGTTTAATTTCTAGATGAGACCAAGAATCTTCAGAAATGATTTTTTTACTTGAATATTCTTTAATAGTATAATTTCCACCCATTTCAATATCAGTATAATCTAACATTTCAACTAGCGTAATCAATCCGTTTCTACTACCTCCATTATATTTTTCAAAAAGACAAATTGAATTATTTGGTATTATTTTATTCATTGATTCCCCAACAACCCTACAAGCAAAATAATTTTCATTTTTATAGGACTCTCCTTCTTCCAATTCTAAATATTGAATTTGAGTAGATTGTTGATATTCAGAAAAGCTTCCTGCTGAAATTTTTAAATCATAAAATGGAATTGTAAACTCGTTTGGATCATTTAATATTTTTGGGGTATTAATAATTTCTAATGGTTGATTTTTTGGCATAAACTTATGAAAATAAGCTCTTAAATTCGGATTACATACATAAAAAAAAGTGCCTTTTATTCCTCTTAAAGATATTGTTCTATAAATATTTAATATATAATTCTTTAAAATTAATTCATCGGTTACTGTATTCTTACCTGCTTTATCTTTATATCTTTCTTTATAAATTACGAATGAATTAGTGTTAAAATCATAATCAAGTTCTGGTCCAATTATTACACCTGTATAATTCAAATCGTATCCTTGAGTTGTGTGTATGCATCCAACTTCATTGATAGAGTTTGGAGTATTTACCCAATCAACAGCAACACTATTCCACTTTAGTTTTGTTTCATCTATAATAATGTCAAATGCTTTTTCATCTTTATTAGTTAACCATTCCCATGCATAACCTGCTACTAATCGAGATAAACCATCTATGGATTCCTTTTTATGAATTTCATCAACCATTTGTTGAATATCATCGAATATAAAACATTCATAATCTATATTTTGAATTGGATTCGGTGTAGTGTCGTCTGAAAATAATTCACCAATAAAACTTACATATTCATTACCTCCTCTACATCTAAATTGTGTTTTTAAGGTTTCTTTTCGAGTAAATGGTTGATTTTCTAATTCAATAAACTTTTCTCTTAATGTATCTGATGGTTTAATCGACTGAAATTGGTCATAAAACAACAATGTTTTTTTAGATTGGATAAGCAACCAATCAAGTTCTGAAGCATTTAATTTATCCAAACCAAATAAATTACATATATCATCAAATGGCTTAAAGTAAGGTCCAAGGTTCACTCTTCTCCTTAATCTATGTCCCTCATCAACAATTACTAAATCAAATTTTTGTTTTGCCAAATCTGATGGTCCAATTACCATTTTTGGTGATAGTCCTTGAATATTTTTAAAAACTTTAGAAATCGTTTTACGAAACGAAGCCATAGGTATTACTAAAGCCATTTGTAAATCGCCATACTTTTGTTTTACCAAATTCAATAATTCAAACAATTCTTCAGCTTCTTCTTCAAAGTCAGAAAAGTTAAATGTTTCAATATCTGTTTTTAAAAGCTTAAACAAAAAAATGGCAAGAATTGATTTACCTGTTCCTGCTCCACCCTGAATAAGTGATACTTTAGCTGAATCATCAAGTAAACAATTAAGTATCAATTTTAAACTTTTTACTTGTTCTTTTGATAACGATTTATATGGTGAATACTTAAATAAATCAGAATTGTTTATGTGATCTAGAGAATGTCTAGCAATCCCCATAGACCTCAATTCATCCCAAATATTTTTAAAAAGTTCCCAATAAAGTTCCTTTTGTTGGTAATACTTATGATTAGCAATTCCTAAATTTCCATTTTGCAATTTATACTGACCATCTGCAGCTATATATCTAATAAGATTTGACTCTAAATCTAACGTTGCTGACTTATTAAAAAAATCACTTACTATTAGATTTACAGTAGAAAGTTTACTTTTTCGCTCTGTTTTCGAATGAGTTTTCATTCTGTTCAAAACATCCGTAGTCTCTCCAACATAGGCATCTTTTGATGTATTATCATTCAAAAAATAAACCAAAGGCCAAGTAAGATAATCTCGATGATTATCAAGAATATTTTTCTCTAATTCATTATTAAAAGCGTAATGAGATATCGAAAAATTTTTCATTTACAATTGATTATATTTATCAGACTTCCCTTTTGATTTTTCTACCGGGTATTTTTCTGCGTTTTTTTTGATCTTTTCTAAAACGATATTTTCTATATCTAAATCATATTTTTCAGCAATTAAAAATGCATATGCAAATACATCCGCTAATTCTTCCTTTACCTTCTCTAAATCTGCATCTTCCGGTTTTTTCCAAAGAAATAATTCCAACAACTCATTTGCTTCAATACTTAATGCTATTGATAAATCTTTTGGATTATGAAATTGTTCCCAATCTCTTTCGTTTCTAAATGCAATTAATTCATCCGTTATTTTTTTAAACCCGCTCATTTATTATTAGATAGTGACAAAGCAATTTTATACTCTTCATCAAATGGTAATTGTAATTCAGATAACATTTCTGGTAATGCAATAGCCCAACTTACATAGTAATATGCTAAAATATGATAGCCAGAAAATGTTTTGTTTTTAATTTTTGAAATTCGATAATTATTTTTTTCAGGAGAAAAACCTTGAGTACCTTGCATTGCAATTTCAAGAGCAATCTCTTTAACCTCATTTTTTGACATTGAATTAAAGTACTCAAGAGCATCGACCATAAACATAGCTACAGCCATATTTACACCTATTGCTTCTTGATTTTTTAAAAAAGCCTCAATTTCTTTTTCTCTCTCAGGGTCAGGAGTGTTTATCCCATAAGGGTCATTCTCAATAGATTCTAAAATTGAATTTAAATCAGAATTTTTTAAATTATAACTTGATTCAGAGACTAATTCAAAATATTCGCCCAGTTTCAAGTCTTCAGACCAATTCTTGATTAATTCATATTCTTCGCCTGGTTGTTTATCTTCACTATATTCTAAATACTCATTATACAACTCATTAGCTTGATTTAATTCACTTTTTGTTGCTTTATAAAAACTGATAAAATCTATCCCAAATAAGTCTTTAAATTGCAAAGCACCAATTATATTGTAAATCTTACTTTTAGATAAAATTGATTTTGGTGAAAGCTCAATTATTTTATCGTTGGTGACTGCTTGTATTCCTTCTTCGATTAAATTCAATAAGGAAATGAATTGAAAAGGTTTTAATTCATTAAAACTTTTGAATAAAAAATCTTCTATGAATAAATCAATCGGTGCATTGAAAATTTGTCTATTTATACCGTGAAATAACTCAATGGTATATTTTGTAATACTCTCATCGGGAATGCCTAATTTCTCTAATTTTTGTAAATCACTTTTGATACTTTTCAAAAATGTATTTTGATGACTCTGATTGGAAATAAAAAGCATATTAGCATCTATTTGTCTTGCTTTAGTAGCAAAATCTAAATGCACTAATTCATGCATTATTAAATGTTCTACCGCTTTATAACTTGGCTTATATTTTACTAAATGCTTTTCCCGATTATAATTTTCAGCAAATTCAAATTTTGCAGCAGTCTGAATTTCATCATCTTTAATTATTTCGATTAATTTATCACACTCAAATTCTAATTTACTTTTGTAATTATTAATCAAATTAGAAACATCTGTTGTATCCATGATTTTTTTAGCAACATCAGTTGTGTGATTGAACGCATTACTAAAAAATCCATCTCTAACATTACATAACTTTAAAGTGTTTAAACCAAATTCAAAAGATGCAACTAAATCACCTTCCATTTCATAAGTTAGACTTAATGCATAATGCGTATTAGGGTATTTATTATCTATTTTTAGTGCTTGATTGAAGTACAACTTAGCTTCTTCAGTTTTCCCTTGTTGCATAAGATTTGCACCAATATTATTTATTGTAATATTGTCGTTTGGATTAACTGCTAATGCTTGATCATAATATTTCATTGCAGTTGGAATATCTGACTTGAATTTTGAAAAGATATTTCCCATCATTAGCAGTGCCCATCCATTTTTTGAATCCCATCTTAGCGAATCAATCAAAGAATTTATAGCTTCATCTTGATTACCTTCTTCAGAATATATTTGTCCCATTATTCTATGGTATTCAGAATTTGTGGGATTAGCTTTAATTAATGAACTTAGTATAGGTTTTGCTTCTTGGAAGTTACCTTTTTCACATAAAGCTACAGTTTTTCTAAATTCAACTTCTTGATTAATAATTGAATTAACATCAATTTCAATTGTTACCCAATTATCTTTAATCGTTACGTTAGGTGTAAATGGGCCAGATTTATAATACTCTTTTAAAGTATTAATTATCAAATCATTACCCCCCCCTGTTAATTCAGGAAAAATTGTAAATAAAAACTCGTCTATTTTATGCGAAATAATCATTTATTGAAATTTAATGAAAATGAATTTACCTAAATGGTTGAACATTTAACAAATATAATAATAAGAAAATGGATAGTTTAAGAAATTAAAAAGAGTGTTATCGCATAGCGCCCTAATAAACAAGCATTATTACTGCACTTTAAAATAAGAATTATAAGCCTTGACTAGCTCAGGGCTTTTTTATTGGCATTAGTAAATCGAATTTAAAGGATTTCATCGCTGCTTTTTGCAATTGAACCTTATAAAAGGTTAAAATTTTTGATTAAAAGTATCTTGGATATTTTGCACTATCTCTATCACTTCAGAAAAAGTAGGTGCCACTCCAGACATCATTTCTCTCGCCATTTCTTCATAGTCACTTTTTAATTTTAATAATATAGATTCCTCAGGTATAATTGCAATTTGTCCAACGCAAAGTGTATTATAATCAAAATGTCTAAGTCGAGAATAGGATTTCCGATGTTCAATGATTTCTTTAATAAATGGAATGTCAACGAGTGTGTTTGAATATCCTTTATAAAGGCGATACAAGTCGTAATAATGTCGAGACATTCGCTTTGTTCTCATTTTGCTCTCATCCTCTCGGTTGTATTCTTCATGAAGTAATAGAATTTTTTCAATAAACGTTCTATTAGGATGGATGGTAGTAACTAGAAAAGTCTCTTCCTCATAAATAGCATTGGGAAAATAGGAGTTTAAAAGTGTTTGCATTTCCCTACTTTCATTCGGATCTTTCTGTGAACGTACACTAAATTCTATTTTTACCCTATCTGGTAAATAGGGATTAGGATCAAATAAAGATTTGTAATTCACGTATATTGTTTGAGGATCTGTGTCTGGCATATCTTTTCGTACTGCTTCTACTTCTATCGAAAAAAACAGTTTTGGAATTTGAAATTTTTCAAACTGATTTAGCATCTCTTTAGCAATTTCATTGCTCGTAAACAAACAACCTTCTCGTCGCAATTGCTCTACAAAAGTTTTTGACGGCTTATCTTTATAGGATATCCCAAAAGCCTCGGAATTTAAAGCTACATCTATGTCTTCAGAAAATCGGTCAATAATACCCCAACCCTTACTCAAAGAAGTTCCTCCTTTAAATGCAAAATATGATGCATATTTAGAAGTAAACAACATTTTTAATACAAGCGTTACCCACCAATCTTTCTCTATTGCTTTTGGGGTTATTCCTGATTGCAATGAAGCTTGATTCAATGAGATTCTACGCGCATTATCATCCAGTTTTTGAATCCATCCAATCATACTCTTTGTTTTAAAAAGTTCTTAATGACAAAATCACTTATTCTTGCAGGTGCTAATTTCAAATCATATTTCAGCTTTTTAGGATCTTCCTTTTTAAGTAAACTGATAATTTTTTCCATCTCAGATTCACTAAGCTGTGATAAATCCAATTCCTCTAATCCCACAAATAACAAACTTGATATTGAACCTATCATTGCTAATTTTTTGGTTGTAGTAGGCTGGAATACTAGTGCATTTTTTCCAATGACGATATTTTTCTTAGTTCCATTCGTTAAAAAAACCATTTTCATTGGAATTTGCGTTGAGAGTCCAATTTTGTTTAACGCAAACAGACCAGTAGGCATAATTTTAACGTGTTCTTTTTTCGCTAATAACACAGCTATTTCTTCTATCGATGGAAGTACATCGCCAAATACCTTATCTTTAATAGGAATCACATAAATACCTTGTCCCATACGAACTAAGACTTTCTGCTCAACTAATCGCGAAAGTGCTTTCCTAATGGCTGTTGAAGTACCTAAGTCTTTAAAGTCGGAAGGTAAAATTAATTTACCTGGTTTCGATCGCTTAACCTTAGATTCAATTTGGTTGTAAATTGACGCTTCCATATCACGAATATACAAATAATTGTGACAAAAAAATATTCATTATGTCACAATTATTCGAATTTAAGTGACTTAAATATTCTGAATTAGTAAGTGATTTTATTAGATAACCAACCCTACAATATCTATTTACCTTCCAAAAACATCTTTGTATATCTCTTCAATCTGAATAATTTCCGTATCAGTTAATACTTGAAACTCTTTTGCTTTCGCGCGATTAGAAAACTGACCATTATTTTGTTCTAAAAAATTGACTAACAACGAAATCATTCGATCAGGCATTTCTACTACTTGTTCAAGCTGTTTTTTAAACGTATCAAACGCTTGTAAATAATTGATTTCTTCTGGAATGACACGATCTAATGTATCTTGCACACAATCATATAAAAACTCAGCTTGTTTGGTAGCATCAAAATAACGATAATAGTCAATCGTTTCATTGATAACCTCCACATTGTGATCTTCTGTTTCTGTCCAATCAATAAAATCTAAAATAGAGTGAGAATACGTTTCCAACACTTTTCTATAATCATCTATATGATCTAAAATAGAAGCTGAAATCGGAAAGATGATGCCCTGTTGTGAGAATTTTTGTTTCGCAAGAATATGATGAATCAGGTAACGGTGTAATCGACCATTTCCATCTTCAAATGGGTGAATAAAAACAAAACCAAAGGCAATCACAGCCGCCGAAAGAACTGCATCATAGTTGTTTTCTAATAAATTATTGGTTGTAAGTAATCCATTCATTAACAAATCAATGTCTTGCCATTTAGCAGAAATATGTTCTGGCAAAGGCATTCCCGTTTCTCGATCATGTTCACCAACAAAGCCTCCCTTTTTTCGAAATCCGAAGGTTACAAAACGGTTTCCTTCTAAAATGATTTGTTGCAGTCGTAGCAATTCTTCTTTATTTAAACTATTTGCACCTGCCTGACCAATCGCTTTTCCCCATCTAACAGCACGATTCGTCGGTGGCGTTTCTCCCTCGATCGTGAAAGATGCTTTCGAATCTTTTAATAATAAAAAAGCAGAAGCACGTTGCAAAACACTCTTTAACACGGAATTCAAATACGTACTATTTACCGCTGATAAATTAGATTGAATGTAATTTTCTAACTTTTCCGTTTTAAAAATTAATGGACAAAAGTCAACCGTCCCAGGTAAATTATTTATGATACGATGACGAGGAGAGCTTACCCCTTTTATAGCATATTGTATCTTTTCATCGATTAAAGGAACAGCATCTTTGATTGTTAAATCAGGAAGATTTAATTTTTTGTTCATTAACCATTCATACAAAAACCATATTTTTCGAGAATACTGTCCGGTTGGTTCTATTTGCAATAACTTACAAATTTCTTCTTCAGAAATTTTTAGAAACAGAGATTTAAAAAATAATAAATTAACTCCTTCGTATTTTAAAGCAAATACAAGATGTTTATACAAAGTATCCTCAAAAATATTTCTAGATGAAAAAACCCTCCAATCTGCATTTGCATAACTTCTTCGTTTATGACTTATTATTGAAGTTTGAGTAGGATGAGGAATTGTCAGTTTTAAACCGTGTATTAATGCACTATAACCTACAAGAATACCTTCTTCGGGTGCTTTTTTCCCCTGAAAAACAGTAATTTTTAAAAAATAACCTTGACTTTCCATACACCTCAACAAGAATTAATATGGAAAAATAGGTATTTTAATGGAAAAAAAGGTACTTTTAGTTATTATTTTGGAAAAATAGTTACTTCCCGATACAAAACTTACTGAAAATATTACCCAACAGATCATCCGTACTGATATCACCCGTAATGCTACCTAAATGGAACATTGCTTGTCTGATATCCATAGCAACGAAGTCACCCGTAATTCCCGTTTCTAAACCGTAATTTGCTTTTTCTAAGGCTTCTGCGGTTTTTTGAAGTTCTTCAACGTGGCGTGCGTTTGATACAATCACATCTTGTTGTAAGTCCACACCGTGTGTAATTTGATCCACCATCCAAGAAGTCAAACCATCTATTCCTTGACCGGTTAAGGCACTGAGAAACAAATGCGGTACAAAATCAACCGAAAGATTGGCAACTAAATCTGCTTTGTTTATGATTAATACAATTTTTTTATCCGGATATGCTGCTTGTAATTCGTTTGCCCAAGCAGTTACTTCGGCAAGTGTATTCGTTGTGGCATCGGCTAACAATAGCACCAATTGCGCTTGTTGAATTTTTTGTTTAGAACGTTCAATACCAATAGCTTCTATTTTGTCTGAGTCTGAATCACTCAGACCTTCACGGATTCCAGCCGTATCAATCAAACGGAATAAAATACCATCAATATTTAAGGTTTCCTCAATTACGTCTCGGGTAGTACCAGCAATATTGCTTACAATAGCGCGTTCTTCGCCTAATAATTGGTTTAGCAAGGTACTTTTTCCTGTATTTGGCGCACCCACAATCGCCACTGGAACACCGTTTTTCAAGGCATTTCCTAGTTCAAAAGATTTGATTAATTTTTGAATATAAGCCAATACATCTTGAACCAATTGTTTCAATTCTGTGCGATCGGCAAACTCTACATCTTCTTCTGAAAAATCAAGTTCTAACTCCACCAAACTCGCAAAGTGAATCAACTTTTCACGTAAATCTCTTAATTCATTGGAAAAGGATCCACGCATTTGATTCATCGCCATTTGGTGTGCTCGTTTAGACTGCGAAGAAATTAAGTCAGCCACTGCTTCCGCTTGAGATAAATCCATCTTCCCATTCATGAAAGCACGCATCGTAAACTCCCCTGGTTCTGCCATACGACAACCATTGGAAGTTAATAATTGTAATACTTGTTGTTGAATATACACCGAACCATGACACGCAATCTCAACAGTTTGTTCACCTGTAAAACTCTTCCCTTCGTGCAACACAGTCACTAATACCTCATCGATGATTTCTTCTCCTTTGCGAATACGTCCAAAATGAGCGGTATGCGTCGTAACATCCACCAACGATTTAGAAAAAATTGACGACACAATTTCAAAAGCTTTATTTCCCGAAACACGGATTACAGCTATCGCTCCCATCCCATTCGCTGTAGAAAGTGCACAAATTGTATCGTTGTTCTTAACTAAGTAGTTCATTTTTTAATTTTATGTTTTTCCCTGTCTTCGACTACGCTCAGACGGACGGGTAATTAATTTTTTACGCTCAGATGGACGGGAAGTTTATTATTCTTGTCTGGCAGAACGAAGCCGTGTAAGTCAGGCTGAGCGAAGTCGAAGCCTAATTCACCCCTGTTTTATTCTGTATCGTCCAACCAATCAATGTAGCGCGTTGCTTTGCCATTTCTGCTTTTTCTCCTGTAAACAAAGAATCAACCGTCGAATGAAAAAGCGCTATCCATCGATCAAAATGTGCTTTTTCCAAGGGCATGTGCATGTGTTTATCTGTAACGTTTGTCGTGTAACCTGGCTCATCCAACAAAACAAAAGACCAAAAATGAATCATCTTTGGCATATGAATATCGAAGTCCAACTGCTTAAAAAATGGTGCCAAACTTTCATCCTTTAGCACCTTTCCATAAAAAGTATTGACTAAAATTTCAATATCTTGTTTTGTGGTAATGTCTTTCATCGAATTTGATATTGTTAAGACTTATTGTCAATTGTTTGTCCTCCCCCTTGTCTTCGACTACGCTCAGACGGACGGGGTGTGATTTATCTTGTCAGAATGAGCTTGTCGAATCCTTAAACCAACTCGCGTATTTCACGTAATTATCCGCGATGCGTTGTACTTCACCTTTGAATAATTCAGGAGTTAGCGTTTTAACTTTTTTTGCTGGAACACCTGCATATACGCTCCATGATTCTACGCGTGTACCTTCCAATAAAACAGCTCCAGCTGCAATGATGCAGTTCGATTCTATATGACAATTATCCATCACGATCGATCCCATTCCAATCAAGACATTATCTTCAACCGTGCAACCGTGCACCAAGGCATTGTGTCCTACTGAAACGTTATTTCCTAAATTCGTTTTTGTCTTTTCATAGGTAGCGTGAATTACCGCTCCATCTTGAATGTTTACTTTATTTCCAAATTTGATGGAGTTTACATCCCCACGTACCACCGCAGAAAACCAAACCGAACATTGGTCACCCATCTCTACATCCCCAACAATCGTTGCATTTTCAGCAAACCAACAATCTTCTCCATATTTCGGAGTAAAACCTCTACATTCTTTGATTAATGCCATAACTATGCGATTGACTCTACTTTTAAAATTCCTTTTTTCACTAATAATTGCGCTATTTGAACCGCGTTTGTTGCAGCTCCTTTGCGAAGATTATCAGCAACAATCCAAAGATTTAATGTATTTGGATTAGACTCATCACGACGAATACGACCTACAAAAACATCATCTTTTGCCTCTGCATATTTCGGCATAGGATACGAATTTGTTGTTGGGTCATCTTTCAACGTTACCCCTGGAGTATCATGTAAAATTTTACGAACTTCCGCTAAATCAAAATCATTTTCAAATTCGATGTTTACCGCTTCTGAATGTCCACCAACTACAGGAACACGCACCGCAGTAGCCGTTACCTGAATTGCAGGATCCAAAATCTTTTTAGGTTCATTCATCAATTTCATTTCTTCTTTCGTATATCCGTTATCTAAAAACGTATCACAATGTGGTATACAATTTTTATCTATCGGATAATGGTAAGCCATATCACCAGCAATACCAGCACGCTCATTTTCCATTTGTTTTACAGCCTTCACACCAGTACCCGTAATCGACTGATAAGTAGAAACAATAACACGTTTAATTTTGTATTTTTTATGTAAAGGAGCCATCACCATCACCATTTGAATAGTGCTACAATTTGGATTAGCAATAATCATATCTTCTGCTGTCAACACATCCCCATTGATTTCTGGAACTACCAACTTTTTTGTTGGATCCATACGCCAAGCAGAACTATTGTCAATGACATACGTCCCAACTTCTGCAAACTTTGGTGCCCATTCCAACGAAGTGTCTCCACCTGCAGAAAAAATAGCTACATCAGGTTTCATTGTAACAGCCGTTTCTAAACCAACAACCTTATACAATTGTGATCCAAACGAAATTTCTTGTCCTACCGACTTTTCTGAAGCCACAGGAATCAACTCTGTTATTGGGAAATTTTGTTCACGCAACACGGTAAGCATCACATTACCAACCATACCTGTTGCACCTACAACTGCTACTCTCATTTTATAATTTTTAAATGTGCTAACCAAAATTACTATTTTTGGGCGCACTTAACACAATCTAAATGCGTTCGATTTTAATTTTTATAGGAATATTCTGTCCTTTATTCATTTTCAGTCAAGTAGAAGAGCAATTTACCGATGGCAATTTTACTTTAAAACCCAATTGGATGGGGACCGATACCAAATTCGAAATAAACTCTTCTTTTCAGTTAAAAACAAAAGACATTCAAGAAGATACAGCTTTTTTAAGTGTGAAACACGAACTAACCACTATAGAAGACAAAGAATGGCGTTTTTGGATTAAACAATCGTTTTCACCTTCAGCAAATAATTTTTCAAGGATTTATCTAACAGCTTCTTCGTATGATTTGAAAACCCAACCCGATGGCTATTTTCTTCAATTTGGAGAAAGCGGAACAGTAGATGCCATTCGATTATTTAAATCAGAAAACAAGGTAGTTAAAGAATTAGGAAATGGAACACCTGGAGCCATTGCAACAAATTTTATCGTTACTGTAAAAGTAGTGCGAGAAAAAGATGGAACGTGGAAACTTTTTACAGACTATAATGGTGGAGATAATTACATACAAGAATTTGCAGTCAATGAAAACTCTTCGTTAACTGGTTCTTTTTTCGGATTTTTCTGTAAATACACTAAAACGAATGCCTCCAAATTTTACTTTGATAATGTTTACATAGGTCCAAAAATTGTAGACAAAATTCCGCCTCAATTAAGCGGAATTACCGTTAAAAACGAAAATCAAATCTTGGTAACTTTTTCTGAAAAAATAGATACAACCTTTATTTATAATGTAGATAACTATTTAATTTCGAATAACTCTGTCTTTTCAGTAAAAAGAGATTCAATCAAACAAAATACACTATTACTTACATTAAATAACAACTTAATTAATGCGAGTTTATATACATTGAATGTGCTTAAAATTCAAGATTTAAGCGGAAATATAAGTTCAAATTTATCCCAAAGTTTTAACTTCTTAATTGCCGAAAAACCACTTCCTGGTGATGTAATATTTAATGAAATCATGGCGAATCCTTCTCCCCCAGTTGGGTTAGCAGAATTGGAATACATTGAAGTTTATAACAATAGTAATAAATATTTTAACCTTGAAAATTGGATAGTAACCGACGGAACAAGCAAAGGGAAAATAGCAAATGGTTGGTTGGCTCCACATACCTATCGATTATTATGTAATACCAACAGTTTGGCATTTATGAATCAAGCGTTGGGAGTTACCAGTTTTCCAAGTTTAAACAACAGCGGGGATAAAGTTCAATTATTGGATAGTGCTGGTATTTTACTCGATCAAATTGAGTACGATGTAACGTGGTATCACGATGAAAACAAAAGCAAAGGTGGCTGGAGTTTAGAAAGAATCAATCCCAATCATCCATGTAGTGATGGAAATAATTGGAAAGCAAGCACACACTTTGACGGCGGAACACCAGGTGAGCAGAATTCCGTTTTTGATCCTGTAAAAAAGATAGAACCTATTGAAATTTCAATGTTTGATGTCTCAGATAGTGTGAATTTAAAACTTGTTTTTAATCAGCAAGTTAAATCTGATAAAAAAGCACTTACCTTTTCCAATAATCTTACTTTAGATACCCTCATCGATTTGCCAACGAGTTGGAACATTAAGTTGAAAACACAGATAGAAGTTTCAAAAGAAAATACCCTAACTATCTCAAAAATTCAAAATTGCTGGGGCGATACATTTTCCATTTCTATTCCTTTTGCGTTATCCGAAATTCCAACAACAGGAGATTTAGTGATCAATGAAATTCTTTTCAATCCGTATGCTGATGGTTCCGATTTTGTGGAAATAAAAAACATATCAAACAAATGGATTAATACCAATTCGCTTGCGTTGGGAAATATAAGCCAAGGTATTTTAACATCTGAAAAAATAACTACAAATCACTATGTAAAACCAGGTGAAATAATCTTTTTTGCATCAGAAAAAGAAAGTATTACTGAACATTATCCTTTAACAAATTCAAATCAATTTATAGCGAATAAAATACCTTCTTACAATAATGATTCTGGAACGGTTATATTACTGTATAACAATACTCTATTAGACAAGGTTAGTTATCAATATAATTGGCATTTTTCATTGTTGAATGATTTCGATGGGAAATCTCTGGAAAGAATCAATACAAGCAATGCAAGTCAAGATAAATCCAATTGGCAAACCGCATCTCAAACCGCTGGATTTGCAACACCTGGGAATGAAAATTCACATTCTTTTAAATCGTCGAATCAGCCAAATGAATCAACTTTTCTAACCACATCCGTTTTATCCCCTAATAACGATGGTGTCGATGATTTATTGGAGTTAAATTTTAATACATCATTAGATGAAATAACCTCCACTGTTACTGTTTATCAGCCGAATGGTGAAGTTGTGAAACATTGGTTGAAAAATGAATTTATTGGTAAACAAAATAAAAAACATTGGGACGGAATTGATAACAAAGGCCAACGAATCAAAACGGGAATGTATCTACTTGTTGTAGAAAACCTTAATGTAAGTAATGGAATTCAAGAAACAATAAAAATTCCTTTTGCGGCGACCATAGACTAATTTATTTGTAAGATTTACTTACATTAGTTCCTTTATGGATAATCAACAAGCGCTTTCTTCCGACAAATTTTCTGGATACCAAAAATTTGTCATTACTATATTAGCACTCACTCAATTCACGGTAGTATTAGACTTTATGGTGATGTCTCCCCTTGGGGATTTACTCATGAAATCGATGCAACTTACTACCAAACAATTTGGTATTGCTGTATTTTCATATGCATTTAGTGCTGGAATTTCTGGTTTTTTAACTGCGGGTTTTGCCGATAGTTTTGACCGAAAAAAACTATTGCTTTTCTTTTACATTGGATTTATCGTTGGAACCTTATTTTGTGGTTTAGCAACTAATTTCTATTTGTTAGTTGCTGCTAGGGTTTTTACAGGAATTTTTGGCGGAGTTATCGGATCCATTTCGATGGCGATTGTTTCCGATTTATTTCCTATTGAAAAAAGAGGAAGGGTGATGGGATTTTTACAAATGGGGTTCGGAGCAAGTCAAGTTTTAGGTATTCCAATTAGTTTATACATTGCTAACCACTTTGGATGGCAATCTCCTTTCTTCCTAATTGTAGGTATGGCTTTTGTTATTTGGTCATTTATAATGCTAAAAATGAAACCAATTACTAAGCATTTAGAAGTAAAAAATAAGGATACAAATGCGTTACAACATTTAGTGCATACCATTCAAAATCGAAATTATAGAATTGGTTTTTTAACTACAGCGTTGATGTCATTGGGTGGTTTTATGATTATGCCTTGGGGTAGTGTTTATGCTATTAACAACTTACATGTTACCCAAGAGCAACTTCCACTATTATTTATGATTGCTGGAGTAGCGACGTTGTTAATGATGCCACTCATTGGTAAAATAAGTGATAAGATAAATAAATTTACCATTTTTACTTTCGCTTCTGCCTGGATGATTATCGTAGTTGTAATCTATGCAAATTTAGGCGCGACTTCATTTGCGATAGTAGTTATTCTAAATGTATTGATGATGATGGGCGTAATGGCGAGAATGGTTCCTAGCGTAGCATTAGTTTCTGAATTACCAAAACTTCAAGATAGGGGCGCTTTTATGAGTGTTAATTCTTCTTTACAACAAATGGCTGGTGGTATTGCCGCAGCGATTGGCGGAATGATTGTCGTTCAAAAAGATGTGAATAGCCCTATAGAACACTATGATACATTGGCTTATGTTGTTAGTTTTTTTGTTATTCTATGTGTCATAATGTTATATCGTGTGCAAAGAATTCTTAAGGAAACTAAATCCGTTTAATTTTCGTGAAAATATATCCCAAAAAGTAACTTGAGTTTTGTAATTAACCTGAAAAAAATAACTTTGTATAGAACATTATTTAATTCTTGGTATGACAAATTTATTAAGTAGAATTTTTCTTTTTGGTATAATCTATTTGACATTGACCTCATTAAAAGAGAGACAAAAAGCAACCATATCAACCCCTATAACCATCAAAAACATACGAAACACAAAAGGGAGATTATCCATAGGAGTGTTTAAAGATGCAAAAACATTTGATGTTGAAAAACCTCACAAAATTATTTTAGTTCAGAAGAAAGACCTAACGGGTGGCACATTAAAAACAACGATTGAATTAGAACCTGGTGTTTACGGACTATCTATTCTTGATGATGAAAATAACGACCATAAAATGGAATACAATATGGTTGGTATGCCTAAAGAAGGATTTGGATTTTCAAATTATTACCACACTGGTTTTACAAAACCGGATTTCAAGCAATTTCTGGTAAATATTAATACAAAAGAAAAAGATCCTATCGTTTTTCAGATACGTTACATTTTGTAACTATAACCAAACCTTCGTTCCTTCCGAGCAATTTTGACAAATATCTACTTGTTTGCGACCTGTTAAAATCATCTTTCTAAAGCCTTGGTATTTTTCGGATTTCCATAATGTTTGAAATGGAATATTCGTCGCATTCCCTAAAGGATAACTTGCATCTTTATCAAAACAACAAGGGACCACTTGTCCATCCCAAGTAAAAACACAAGATGACCACATCCGCCAACAATGATTTTGAATGGCATATTTTAAGGCATAGGTTCCGTTTTTTTGAAGTTTGTAACGAGAATACTTTTCATTCGCAGGCATCAACACGTGACCGTTTTTGTAATCATATAATTGGGCCGTTTTCAATCGAACCTCATCAACACCTAATTCTTTGGATAACTCAAAAATAGCGGGGATTTCGTGTTCATTAGGCTTCACTACTAAAAACTGAAAAATCAAATGTGGGGTATGACTATTTAACTCCTTTTTTGCCTTTACTAACTCTTTCGTAGCTTCAATTACTTTATCTAATTTACCTGTCACACGATACGATTCATACGTTTCTTGGGTAACACCATCAATGGATATTATTAATCGGTCTAGTCCTGATTGAACGATATCCATAGCAACATCAGTAGAAATAAAATGAGCATTCGTAGATGTAGCAACATACAAATTCTGTTTTTTGGCATCTTTTACAAGGTTCAAAAAATCAGGATTTAAAAAGGGTTCCCCTTGAAAATAATAGTTGACATACATTAATTGTCTTCCTATGCTTTTCAATAACTGCTGATTTGTCTCTATGGCTAATTTTCCCGTTGGTCGAGTAAAGGCTTTCAAACCACTTGGACACTCGGGGCACCCTAAATTGCACGCTGTTGTGGGTTCAATACTTACCGTAAATGGTTTGCCCCATACAATAGGTCTGCGTATAATTCTAGAAATGATAAAAGAAAAATACAGCCTGAATAAATTCCATATTCGAAGAAAAGAAAGATATTTCAAGATGGAAAAGGTGTCTTTTATCGCTGACATAAATCGACTGAAATTAATCCAATTGAATAAATCCTAATCGTTTCAATTCTTGCCAAAGTTTTGCCGTAGGTAATCCCATTACGTTGAAATAAGATCCATCCATCTTTTCGATTCCGATGTAGCCAATCCACTCTTGAATACCATAAGAACCCGCTTTGTCGTATGGCTTAAAATGGTCAACGTAAAACGCTATTTCATTCGGAGAAAGCGTTGAAAAAGTAACTAAAGTGGTATCAGAAAAACTCCATTGATTCGATATGGTTGATAGACTTACTCCTGTAATCACTTTGTGGGTTTTACCAGATAAGGTGCTGAGCATTTTTATCGCTTCTTCACGATCAGCTGGTTTCGCTAAAAATTGATTTTCAACAATCACAGCAGTATCAGAACAAATCAGTAATTCATTCTCCGTTAATGTATTTAATAAAACCTGTGCTTTTTGAGTAGCCAAATATGCAGCAACGTCTTCCAATGGAAAATCTTCAGGATAAGTCTCTTCTGAATCTTGTGTTCGAATCACAAAATCAAGTCCCATTCCACGTAATAATTCTTGTCTTCTTGGTGATTTTGATCCTAAAATAAGTGTATGTGATAATTGCATCATTATATTAAAACTACGTGTGTTGAATGTATCTCTTCCCCTACAAATGCAGATGCTTTTTTATCAAAATCAGTTGATGTTTCAGTCGTTAAGTAATGAACCATACCATTTTTAGAACATTTCGCTTCCAATGCTTTGTGCTTTTCTAAATATACTTTTAAGGAATTTGCTACAATTTCCCCTTGAGTAACGACTTTTACATGTGCTGGAACAGAATCTTTTACTATCGAAGCGACCAAAGGATAATGCGTACAACCTAATAAAAGCGTATCTATTTCAGGATCTTTGGCTAATAAGCGATCGATATCACGTTTGATAAACCATTTCCCACCTTCCTCTTCATGCAATTGATTTTCGATCAATGGAACCCATATAGGGCAAGATTTTTGAGAAAGTTGCATTTCAGGAAAAAACTTGGCAATTTCCAAACGATAAGAATCCGATTTAATAGTACCTTCTGTAGCTAAAATTCCAATGTGTTTATTGACTGAAAAATCACCAATTACTTCTGATGTAGGTCTAATTACACCCAGCACTCGCTTATGCGAATCAATCGTTGGTAAATCTTTTTGTTGGATGGTTCTTAACGCTTTTGCAGAAGCTGTATTACAAGCTAAAATTACCAATTCACAGCCTTGTTCAAATAAAAACTGAACGGCTTGTAAAGTGAATTCGTAAACCACATCAAACGAACGTGGACCATAGGGAGCACGTGCATTGTCACCTAAATACAAATAGTCATATTCAGGTAACACTTTACGCAAATCATTTAAGATTGTTAATCCTCCATAACCTGAATCAAAAACACCTATAGGACTCTGCTTATTCATTTCTAAGAATAAAAATAAAAAAAGGTAACCGAAAGCCGATTACCTTTAACAAATTAAATGTTTTTTAATTATTTTTTTGGAGCTTCAACAGCATCTAATCTCAATAACTCAACCATTACTTCATTTGTAATATCTTGACCTCCTTTGAAATATAATGTAGTTGTTTCATCAATAACATAATTCACTTTTTTAGCTGTTGCGATGTGCTCAACTGCTTTTTGAACACGCTTTAAAATAGGTTCATTCATTTCATTCCCCATTTTTTGCATCAACTGTTGTAATTCTTGTTCACGTTGTTGAATCGCTTGGCTTTTCTTTTGAATTCTTTCCTCTTCATATTGCTTCATTACTGGAGTAAGAGTAGCTTGATCAGCCATATATTTAGAATAGATTTTTTGTAGTTCTTCCTCCATCTCTTTCAATTCAGCAGCCCCTTTTTGCTCAAATGCTGATAATTGTTTCATCGCTTCTTTACGTGACGGAAGTGTATCTAATAATTTTTGAGTGTTCACGTGTGCTACTTTTGTTTGAGCAAATGTTGTTAAAGACAACAATAAAGAAAATACTACTACTACTTTTTTCATTACTTTTTTTTTACGATTTATTATTTTGTTTTTATTCCTAATTCTTTTATGATTTCATCACTGAGATCAAACTTTTTATCTGCAAAAACCAAATTACTTTGGTTTGCCTTATCAAAGATAAAAGTATAACTTCTTTTAGAAGCTATTTTTTGCATTGCATCATAAACTTTATCCTGAATAGGTTTAATTAATTCTTGCCTTTTTTGAAAATAATCACCCCCTACCCCAAATCTACTACGTTGTAATTCTAAAATTTCATTATCTAATTTTCGAATTTCTTCTTGTCTTTTCTCTTTTTCTTCAGATGGGAGTAATACTTCTTCTTTATTAAATAAGTCCTTTTTTTGACTTAACACTTTATTTCGTTCTTCCACTTCTTTAGTCCATCGATCCGCCATTTTATCCAAACGATCTTTTGCTTCTTTATATTCAGGCATTTTATCTAAAATGTATTCAGAATTTATAAACCCATATTTTTGAGCGTCTACATATTGGCTTATAAAAACAAGAAAGAATAAAACAATTATTTTCATCATAAATTCTAAAGTGCTATCAAATATACGTTTAAAAACTTCAATTACTATAATTCACCTAAATTCATTCCTATGGTAAAGTTTAATTTACCAAAATATCCTTTTTCTTGAATACTTTGATCTGAACCACCACCAATTCTATATCCTTGTGAATGCGGATCTAAATAATCGAATCCCCATCCATAATCTAACCCTAACATTCCAAACATCGGTAAGAAAACACGCACACCTACACCAGCCGAACGTTTTACATTAAATGGATTATAAGACTTGATATTTACGAACGTGTTTCCCGCCTCACCAAATGCAAGCACATAAAAAGTTGCCTGCGGATTTAAAGATATTGGATAACGTAACTCTAACGTATATTTGGTGATGATTGGATCACTTGCTGCACTTGATAAACTATTATCATTATAACCTCTCAAAGCGATCATCTCTCTACCTCCTAATTGATTCATACCCGACAATCCATTTCCACCCAATGCAAATCTTTCAAACGGTGTTAATCCTTTAGTGTTGCTATATGCTCCCATAAAACCAAACCCTATACGCGGCATTAAAATCAATTTTTTATCCGATGTCAAAGGTAAAAACCAAGATCCGGTAAATTTTAACTTAAAATATTCTAAGTATTTATATTTTTCTTGTTGCGTAGCAGTACTGAAGTCTTTATTTCCATTAAATAAAAAATAAGGTAAAGAAGTTTTAGTTGTTAAAACCATTTGACTTCCTTCTTTCGGAAAAATAGGGTTATCTATTGAATTTCTCTGTAATACATATTTTAAACTGATATCATTCGCATATCCATCACTAAAACTTGGGAAATAACTAGGATAGTTTGTAACATCATAATACTGATAGGCAAGTTCATAATAAGCATTGAAAAAATCATCAGGAAATTTCTTTCTCCTACCAAATCCTAATCCTGCACCTGAAATTGAAATACCTGAATAATTAGGATTCGATCTCAACAAACCCGTTCCAAATTGAGAGTGATTTATCCAAGTTGATAATGAATTTGGTTTTTTACCACCCAACCACGGTTCCGTGAAAGAAAAAGTATAAGATTGAAAAAAAGTACCATTGGTTTGCGCTCTCAAAGATAACTTTTGTCCATCACCAGATGGAAGCGGTTGCCAAGCTTTTGGATCTAAAATTCTTTGTATAGAAAAATTATTAAATGTTAATCCCAAAGTTCCTACAATTCTTCCAGCACCATAACCTCCTGATAATTCTATTTGATCTGAAGACTTTTCTTCTACCGTATACTCAATATCTACCGTTCCATCCTGTGGATTTGGTATGGGATTTATTTGAAAAGCTTCATTATTAAAATATCCTAATTGAGATAATTCACGTTGGGTTCTAATGATATCATTTCTATTAAATAAATCTCCTGGTTTAGTTCTGATTTCTCTTCGAATTACATGATCATTTGTCTTTAAATTACCCTTAATTACCACTCTTTTAACCCTAGCTTCCTTACCTTCAATAATTCGCATTTGGTAATTAATCTCATTATTATCTATATGTGTTTCGATTGGAATAACTTGAAAAAACAAGTATCCCCTATCCATATATAAAGATGAAATATCTCTACCATCTGGACTCATAGTCATACGAGATTCCAATAAAGATTTATTATAAATATCTCCTTGTTTTATACCTAAGACAGTATCTAAATAACCACTCGAAAATTTAGTATTACCTAACCATTGAATTTTACCAAAACGATACACATTTCCTTCATCAATTGTCAATTTAATTCTCAAATGTTTAGCATCTTCCAAATAAAATGTATCCCGAACTATACGCGCGTCTCTTAACCCTTTTGAATTAAGTTTTGTAATTATTGATTGTTTGTCTTTTTCATAGGCAGAAATCATGAATTTTGAACGACTGAAAATACGCATAATAGATTGTCTCTTCGTATCTTCCATTGCGCGTCTTATTTTTCTTTTGGCAAGATTTTCACTATCAAATTTAATTACTCCCAAAAATTCAGATTTACTGAAATTATCGAGTTTACCATCAATTTCAATATCTTTTATTTTCACTTTATGTCCCTTCTCAACATAAATAGTGAACATAGAAGAATTGTTCATCAGCTTATCAGGTTCTTGTTCTATTCTTACCGAAGCAGTATAATACCCTTTTTCCTTATAAAATCCTTTAATCTTATTTTGTGTATTTAATATTAAAGATTCATTTATCGTTTTACCTGAATAAAGAGAAAGTAATTCTCGTAATTTGTCGATATCTTTTTTAGGTGCTCCTATAAACTTAAAACGAGATAATTTTGGTCTCGTTGTTAATTTAATTGCAAGGAAAACAACCCCATTGATTTCTTTTTCTACTTGAATATCTATTGCTGAGAATAGACCTTCTTTCCATAAATTTTGAATAGCTTCTGTTATTTTATTTCCTGGAATTTTAATCTTCATTCCAGGTCTTAAACCAGAAACCATTTTAATTGATTGATGATCAAAATTATCAGCACCATCAATACGTATAGGACCTATTTCATATTCTTTGGGACTCAAATAATCGACTTGAAATTCTGTACCTACTGTTGTTGTTTCTACTTGCGCTGTTAGGCCAAGAGAAAACAATAAGGTAAGAACCAAAAAAAATTTATTCATACTTATTGAAGTTGTTCTGAAGTTTGACCAAAGCGTCTTTCTCTATTTTGGTATGAAATAACAGCTTTATAAAGATCCTCTTCCTTAAAATCTGGCCATAAAACATCTGTGAAAAACAACTCTGAATATGCAATTTGCCATAATAAAAAATTACTAATTCTTTGTTCTCCACTTGTTCGAACTAACAATTCGGGATCTGGGAAACCAGCAGTTGTTAATGAATTACTTACTAATTCATCTGTAATATCAGAAGTGCTAATTTTACCTGATTTATATTGTTCTGCAATCGATTTAATTGCTTCTTTCATTTCCCATCTTGAACTATAATTCAAAGCAAGAATTAAATTGAATTCTGTGTTATGAGCCGTTTTTTCCTTAGCCATCTTCAATTCTTCCTGACAAGAAACTGGTAAACCCTCATCATCTCCAATCGTTAATAAACGAATCCCTTTTTCATTTAGTTCATCCACTTCATTAGCTATGGTACTTACCAACAAATTCATTAATCCTTCAATTTCTTCTTTTGGTCTGTTCCAGTTTTCAGTTGAAAATGTATATAATGTTAGATATTTAACCCCCATTTTCTTACAAGCATTAAGTGCTTCGCGTACAGATTCGACACCAACAGAATGGCCAAATAAACGTTCTTCACCTTGTTGCTTTGCCCAACGACCATTTCCATCCATTATAATGGCTATGTGTTGTGGGATATTTTGTTTATCGATTTTAGATAAATATTCCATTATAGCTCTGTAAAGTCAAAACGACAAATTTAATAATGTTATTTCATTTAGACTGACTTTGTTGACATACATTAACAAAAAACCCATCGAAATAAATTAAAAAAGGGGTTTTCTTAATTGAAAACCCCTTTCGTATCTTTTATGGGAAGATTATTCAGCCAATAAAATCAATTTATTATTTGTTAGTTCCACGACACCTCCTTCAACTTCGATGGTTAAAACTTTGTTTGATCCATCAATTTGAACTCTTTTATTTAACTTTTTGGTATTCTTCAATGGTTGATCTAAATCTACTTTGATTGTACCTTTAGTTAACGCAGAGATAATTGGTGCGTGGTTATTCAATACCTGAAACAATCCATCCTTCCCCGGTAATTGTACTGCAACTACCTCGCCAGAAAATAAATTGCTCTCAGGAGTGATTATTTCTAATTGCATAGTTTCAAGTATTAGTTTCCTGTGTCAGCTAACATTTTCTTACCTGCCTCGATAACATCTTCAATTGTTCCTTTCAAGTTGAAAGCAGCTTCTGGATATTGATCCATTTCACCGTTTAAAATCATGTTGAAACCTTTGATTGTATCTTGAATATCAACCAATACTCCTTTGATACCTGTAAACTGTTCAGCTACGTGGAAAGGTTGAGATAAGAAACGTTGGATACGACGAGCTCTGTGTACAACTAATTTGTCTTCTTCAGAAAGCTCATCCATACCAAGGATAGCAATGATATCTTGTAATTCTTTGTAACGTTGTAAGATTTGCTTCACGTTTTGAGCACAGTTGTAATGAGCATCTCCTAAAACTTTTGCAGAAAGGATACGAGAAGTTGAATCCAATGGGTCAACCGCAGGGTAAATACCTAACTCAGCAATTTTACGAGACAATACTGTTGTAGCATCTAAGTGAGCAAACGTGTTAGCCGGAGCCGGGTCAGTTAAGTCATCCGCAGGTACGTAAACCGCTTGTACAGATGTAATAGATCCATTTTTAGTTGAAGTAATACGCTCTTGCATCGCACCCATCTCAGTTGCTAATGTAGGTTGGTAACCTACCGCAGATGGCATACGACCTAATAATGCAGATACCTCAGAACCAGCTTGTGTAAAACGGAAGATGTTGTCAACGAAGAAAAGGATATCTTTTCCTTGTCCATCACCTTCACCATCACGATAGTATTCAGCTAATGTCAATCCTGATAAAGCAACACGTGCACGTGCTCCTGGAGGCTCATTCATCTGACCGAAAACGAAAGTAGCTTTAGACTCTTTCATTTCTTCTAAGTCAATTTTAGAAAGATCCCATCCTCCTTCTTCCATTGAGTGCATGAATCCTTCACCATATTTGATGATACCTGATTCTAACATCTCACGTAATAAGTCATTTCCTTCACGAGTACGTTCACCAACACCTGCAAACACTGATAAACCTCCGTGTCCTTTAGCGATGTTGTTAATCAACTCCTGAATTAATACTGTTTTACCTACACCAGCACCACCAAATAAACCAATTTTTCCTCCTTTTGCATAAGGCTCAATTAAGTCGATTACTTTGATACCAGTAAATAATACTTCAGTTGAAGTAGATAATTGATCAAATTTTGGAGCCTCACGGTGAATTGATAAACCACCTTCATTGCTCACTTCGTTAATTCCGTCGATAGCTTCACCTACCACGTTGAATAAACGACCTTTAATTTTATCACCGATTGGCATTCTGATTGCATCACCTGTTGCAACTACAGCCATACCACGTGTGAATCCATCTGTTGAATCCATGGAAATAGCACGTACAGAACTTTCTCCAACGTGTGCTTGTACTTCTAATACAACGCGTGTTCCATTTTCTTTTCTAACTTCCAATGCATCAAAAATGTTTGGAAGAGCTACTCCCTTTTCGAAGCTTACGTCAACCACAGGACCGATTACCTGTGAAATTTTACCTTGAATATGCGACATACCGTGCCTTTTAAGTGTAATTTCTGAATTTGCCTGCAAAGATATATCTTTTTTTATTAACAACTTATTTTATTTCTGAAATTTAGCAGACATTCTAACAAATTATTTGTTTTTCAGTTAATAAAGTGCTCAAAGTAGTTTTGAACACGGAATTTTTAATTGATGTAATTAACAAAAAAAGGGTCACTTTATGCGACCCTTAAAATTCTTATGTAAGAATTATTCTTATTACATTTTAGATAAATCTGGCATATCTCTTGTGAATGCAGGGATACCAGTTACATCCATACCAGTAATTAACAAGTGGATATCATGTGTACCTTCATAAGTAACAACAGACTCTAAGTTTGCCATGTGTCTCATCATTGAATATTCTGATGTGATACCCATTCCACCGTGAATTTGACGTGCTTCACGAGCAATGTTCATAGCGATTTCACAGTTGTTACGTTTTGCCATTGAAATTTGTGCAGAAGTAGCTCTACCTTCATTTCTCAATTGACCTAAACGGAACGTTAATAATTGTGCTTTTGTGATTTCAGTAATCATTTCAGCCAATTTCTTTTGTTGTAATTGAAAAGCACCAATTGGAACACCAAATTGTGTTCTTTCTTTACAATATCTCAATGCTTGATCGTAGCAATCCATAGCTGCACCAAGTGCACCCCATGCAATTCCAAAACGAGCAGAATCTAAACAACTTAATGGAGCACCTAAACCAGTTCTTCCAGGTAAAATATTTTCTTTTGGAACTTTAACATTTACGAAAATTAACTCTCCAGTTGAAGAAGCTCTCAATGAAAGTTTACCATGCATTTCAGGAGTAGAGAATCCTTCCATTCCACGCTCAACAACTAATCCGTGAATTCTTCCTGTTTCATCTTTTGCCCACACCACAGCGATATCAGCGAAAGGAGCATTTGAAATCCACATTTTAGCACCATTCAAAATAACATGATCACCAGCATCTTTGAAGTTAGTAATCATACCACCAGGATTTGATCCATGATCTGGTTCAGTTAAACCAAAACAACCCATCATTTCACCCGTAGCTAATTTTGGAAGATATTTCATTTTTTGTTCTTCAGAACCATATTTCCAAATAGGATACATAACCAAAGAACTCTGAACAGAAGCAGTAGAACGTAGTCCTGAATCACATCTTTCTAATTCTTGCATTATCAAACCATATGAAATTTGATCTAAGCCAGGACCTCCATATTCTTCAGGAATATAAGGGCCGAAAGCACCAATTTCTCCTAGACCTCTTAAAAGGTGATTAGGAAAAGTCGCTTTTTCATAATGCTCATCGATAATTGGAGATACTTCTTTTTTAACCCATGCACGTGCAGCATCACGAACCAACAATTGTTCTTCCGTGTACAAATCATCCATGTTATAATAATCTGGATGCGTATATAAATCTGTAGCCATATTAAATAGTTATAAGATGAAACAAAATTAGTATTATTAAAATCATAAACAAAGTAAATTAAAAGGTGTTCACCTAGTGATAAAAACAAAATCGTAATTTTGCGCCTAAGAAAAATTTAATGAGTATCATTTTCACAGTACAATCTATCATTCAAAACACTGACATTCAAAACTTCAGTCCGAAATTGTTGTGGAGAAATAATACTCCTTACCAATGGGCCATTATTGATTTATTAATCTCATTGTTCTTATTGACAATTTCAAGAATAAACACACCCCATTTTATACTTTCCCTTTCCAAATCGCTATACAAAAACAGAAGTATTGATAAAATTGTGAATGAAGAACTACCGATTGGTAGAGTGGCAAACTTTTGTTTAACCATTAATTTTTTATTAAGTTTTTCATTAATTTCTTCCTTCTTTTTAACTGAATATTATCATTTATATGGTTGGATGAATTGGTTATTAGCTCTTTTGATTCCTTGTTATTTACTCATTGCTCCACAATTATTTTTGACATTTATTGAATTAATTACTGGAGTAAAACAGTTCTCTAAAGAAATTAAACTAACAAATCGAATCATTTGTGAATTTATAGGTCTATTTGGCTCTTTGTTCTTACTTCTATGGATTTTCAATCAACATAGTCATTTGTTTATACGTGACCTTACCTATTACTTAATAGTGATTACCTATTTATATAGAATATTTAGAGGATTTATTTTTGCTTTTTCCAAGGGGTTACCTTGGTATTACATTATTTTGTATTTTTGCACGTTTGAACTACTCCCTATATACCTAGTATTTAGCAATATATCAGGAGTATATATATGATTTTGAATTGATAACTAAATTTAAATAGTGTGAGCATCAAAACAATTTTAGTTTCACAACCTAAACCAGAAGGAGAAAAATCTCCTTATTTTGATTTGGCTGATAAATACAAATTGAAAATTGATTTCAGACCATTCATTCGAGTTGAAGGAGTTAATGCGCAAGAATTTAGAACACAACGCGTAAATTTTGGAGACTTTACAGCAGTTATTTTAACTTCTAAAAACGCTGTTGATCACTACTTTAGAATGGCACAAGAAACTCGTTTCAGTGTTCCTGACACAATGAAATATTTTTGTATTTCTGAAGCGATAGCATTGTATTTACAAAAATATGTGACTTATAGAAAAAGAAAAATTTTCTTTGGAAAGCAGACGATTGAAGAATTGGTTGAATCTATGCGTAAACACAAAGGAGAAAAATATCTTTTACCTTGTACCGATATTTTAAGAGATAAAATTCCTGAAACGCTAGAACAACATAAAATTGACTTTACAAAAGCTATGTTATACAGAACGGTAGCTTCTGATCTAAGTGATTTAGAAAATGTATCGTATGATATGCTCGTGTTTTTTAGTCCAGGAGGAATTGAGTCCCTGTTTAAAAATTTTCCTGATTTTAAACAAAACAATACCATAATTGCTGCTTTTGGTCCTACTACAGCTAATGCAGTTATTAAAAACAACCTTCGACTTGATGTTCATGCTCCGCAGCCAAATGCTCCGAGTATGACTGCAGCAATAGAAAATTTTGTTAAAGAATCTTTAAAAAAGAAATAATATTGGAAAGCGTCATTTTAAAGACGCTTTTCATTTTTAACATCAAATTCACTTTTGAATATGGCAAAGAGCAAAAAAAGATACGAAGAAGTTCTTCCTACAGAAAAAGTAAAATCATTTACAAGACGTTTCTGGATTATCGCAACTTTCCCTATTACTTTCATTATTTGCATGTTAATTTATCAATCTTTCTCTGACTTACCATCAATTGAAGATTTAAAAGATCCGCAATTATCAGCATCCGTTGTCTATGCAAGTGATGGTCAATCAGAATTAGGTCGTTATTGGAAAGTAAATCGATTAGTTGCACATTACGATTCAATTTCTCCATTTATAACTGACGCATTAATTTCAACTGAAGATGAGCGTTTCTATTCTCATTCCGGAATCGATGTTAAAGCATTAGCCAGAGCAGTGGTAAATGTTGGGGGCGCAGGGGGTGCTTCTACTATTACGCAACAGTTAGCCAAACAATTGTTTACAATTAAATCACGTGAAGAACGTGAAGAAATGTTAGCGAGAGGAGAAGAAGAAAGCAAACCTATGTTTGGTAGTATTGGTCGTAAAGCTAACCGATTAATCGAAAAAGTCAGAGAAAATATTATTTCAACAAGGATTGAGGAAACTTTTACAAAAGAGGAAATTATTACAATGTACTTGAATCAATTCGATTTCTTGTATAATGCTGTTGGAATAACCAATGCATGTAAAATTTACTTCAATAAAACACCTAAAACAGTAACTAAAGACGAAGCAGCAATGCTTGTAGGTATGTGTAAAAATCCAACATTATACAATCCATATACATTTACCCAAAAAAATTATCGTTCCATTCTTGCTGATGATAAAGGAGTACGAACAAATGAGATTTCAAGTGAAGAAATTAAAGAAGCGAGAGCAAAAGATAGTATGCGTGCTTTAGAACGTAGAAATCAAGTACTTTTTCAATGGCTAAAAAATAGTGAAAGTGAAAATGATGGGTTGCGTTTACACATAACAAGAGAAGAATACGACGTACTTTGTAAAAAACCAATCGTATGCAACTTTCAACAGTTAAGTTTTAAAAAAGGAAGAGCTACTTACTTTAGAGAAGCTATTCGTAAAGAAGTAGTTGCATTATTAGAAGAAAAAGATGCGAATGGAGATTATGTTATCTATAAAAGAAATCTTGAAGATCCAGAAGACAAAAGCAGACCCTACAATATTTATGAAGATGGACTTAAAATCTATACAACCGTAGACTACAGAATGCAGGTATATGCAGAAGAAGCTGTAAAAAGACACCTTAAAACGAAACTTCAAAGAGCTTTTAATAGAAATAATAGAGGATTACGTAACTATCCATTTTCGAATGATATTAAAACAGAAGAAGTTAAAAATATTATAAATAATGCAATTCGCAGATCAGATCGTTTTTTCAATGCTTCCAATGCAGGAATGAGCGAAGACGAAATTTTTTCAAAATTCAAAGAAAAAGTGCCAATGCGTGTATTTACATGGGATGGAGAAGTAGATACAGTTATGTCACCTTTGGACTCTATTAAATATTATAAATCATTTTTACAGGCTGGATTGTTATCTATCGAGCCGGAAACAGGTTTCGTTAAAGCATGGGTTGGGGGAACAGATATCGATCACTTTGCTTATGATCACGTGAGACAAGGTAAAAGACAAGTTGGTTCTACCATCAAACCGTTTGTCTATGCAACTGCAATGTCAATGGGGGTAATCAAGCCTTGTACTCAAGTTCCAAATGTTCCACATTGTATAAAATTATATCATGATGATGGTTCATATTTTAAAACGTGGTGTCCAAGTGGTGGTGGTGAAGGTGGAACAGTATCTGTTAAGAAAGGGCTTGCAATGTCTAAAAACAATGTCGCAGCTTGGATCATCAATAAGCTTGGAGCAAATGGTCCAAAAACGGTTGCTCGTATTTTGGAACAAATGGATATTCATTTAGAGAAACGAGATATCAAACCTGCAATGTGTTTAGGTACAATGGATTTAAGTTTATATCAATTAGTAGCAGCACAAGCAATGTTTGCGAATCATGGATTGTTTAATAAACCAACATCTATTATTCGTATTGAAGATCGATATGGAAATGAAATTTATACAAACAAATTTGAAACTAAAGAAGTCTTTAATGAAACCTATGCTTATTCCATGCTTGAGTTAATGAAAGAAGTATGTCGATCTGGAACAGCTTCAAGCATTCGAAGTGGTCAGGCATGGGCTAATATTCCATATCCTACCGCAGGTAAGACAGGAACTACTCAAAGTAATTCAGATGGATGGTTCGTGGGTATTACACCAGATTTAGCAACAGGTGTTTGGGTAGGCGCAGAAGACAGAGGAGTTCGATTCCGTTCAACAGATGAAGGACAAGGTGCTAGGGTTGCATTACCAATTTATGGATACTTTATGAATAATGTATATAAAGACCCTAAACTTAAAATCTCTAAAGAAGACTTTGAAAAACCTGAAGGATTTGATAAGTCTAAAGTAAATTGTAATGATAAATATTACGATGATGGCAGCGAAGATGAAGATGGTGAAGAAGAAGAGACTGAATCAGATCCAAATGCTGAACCTGCAGAAGTACCTGAAGAATTAAATATTTAGCACTTAATTTCAATAGATATGAATAAAGTAGTAAAAGACGTAAATGAAGCTTTACAAGGCATCGAAGACGGAATGACGTTAATGGTGGGAGGTTTTGGTTTATGTGGAATTCCTGAAAATTCAATAGCGGAACTGGTTCGCAAAGGAACGAAAAATCTAACTTGTATTTCAAACAACGCAGGGGTAGATGATTTTGGACTTGGTTTATTATTACAAAATAGACAAGTTAAAAAAATGATTAGTTCTTACGTTGGAGAAAATGATGAATTTGAACGCCAAATGTTATCTGGTGAATTAGAAGTAGATTTAATCCCTCAAGGCTCCTTGGCTGAAAGATGTCGAGCTGGTGGCGCTGGAATACCTGCTTTCTTTACTCCTGCTGGATTTGGAACTGAAGTTACTGAAGGAAAAGAAGTACGTATTTTCAATGGAAAACCACATATTTTAGAATCTGCACTAACAGCTGATTTTGCTATCGTTAAAGCTTGGAAAGGCGACACAGAAGGAAATTTAGTTTTCAAAGCTACAGCTAGAAACTTTAACCCAATGATGGCAATGGCTGGTAAAATTACTATTGCTGAAGTTGAAGAGTTAGTCCCTGCTGGTGAATTAGATCCAAACTTCATACATACTCCTGGTATTTTTGTACAGCGTATTTTCAAAGGAAATAATTACGAAAAAAGAATTGAACAAAGAACGGTTAGAACAAAATAATTGAACAATTTTCCAATGTGAAAATGCACCAATTTATTAATTAATAAATATACCGTCAATTATACTAATGGAAAAAAATAGACCAAATCTAATTTTAGATAAAACTATAAAGTTTTCCTTAGATATTATTCGTTATTGTGAAATCTTAGAAAGTGAAAGAAAGTATGTGATTGCAAGACAATTATTAAAATCTGGAACAAGCATTGGAGCAAATACATTTGAAGCACAAAATGCAGAATCAAAAAATGATTTCATTCACAAATTAAAAATCGCTGCAAAAGAAATTGAAGAAATAAAATACTGGTTGACACTTTGTGAGTTTTCTGAAAGTTACCCATTTGATGATTCACTCAAGAATCAGATTAATGAAATTGGTTTAATAATTTATAAAATAATATCAAGCTCAAAGAAAAGTTAACGAATCTTTGAATTGATACATTAAAAAATTGGTACATTAAAAAATTTAAAAAAATGGCTTTAGATAAAGTAGGTATTGCAAAACGTATCGCTCAGGAATTGAGAAATGGATGGTACGTAAATTTGGGGATAGGCATCCCAACATTAGTGGCAAACTATATTCCAGACGGAATTGACGTGGAATTTCAATCTGAGAATGGAATTTTAGGGATGGGTCCTTTTCCCTTTGAAGGTGAAGAGGATGCTGACTTAATCAACGCAGGAAAACAAACCATTACAGTAAAAAAAGGAGCTGTATTTTTTGATTCAGCTACTTCATTTGCAATGATTCGTGGACAGCATGTTCAATTAACTGTATTGGGGGCAATGGAAGTTTCTCAAAACGGTGATATCGCAAACTGGAAAATTCCTGGAAAAATGGTGAAGGGAATGGGAGGTGCAATGGATTTAGTAGCTTCTGCTGAAAACATCATCGTAGCAATGATGCATACAAACAAAGCAGGGGAAACGAAAATTCTTAAAGAATGTACTTTACCATTAACCGGTGTTGGTTGCGTTAAAAAAGTAGTAACTGACTTGGCTGTACTTGAAATCAAAGATGGAAAATTCCACTTGATAGAAAGAGCACCTGGTGTTAGTGTGGAAGAAATTATAGCTAAAACAGAAGGTGACTTAGTTGTCCCAGATAATGTACCTGAAATGGTATTATAAACTGTTTTAGAAATCTTTATAAAGCCTGAGCATTTTGCTTGGGCTTTTTTTATGCGTGAGAATTTTGGACTTGCAGAATTGCGAATCAAATCCTAACTTTGTTAGTTAAGTAGATACATAAATTATCTAACTAATTATATTGTATAATTTAACCAAAAAACCAATATGCCTTTTTATGCAAAATTAGGTTCGTTTCCAGACAAACGTCACGTGACCTTTGAAAAACCTGAGGGCGGTTATTATTATGAACAGTTATTTGGTACTGAAGGATTTCATGGATTTTCTTCGTTATTATATCACGTTCATAGACCTACTCAAGTAAAGTCTGTTTCTCAACCTATTGACCTAACTCCCAAAGCTGCTATTGATAAAAATATCTCTTCTCAAATGCTGAAAGGTTTTGAAGTAGCACCGAAAGATGATTTTTTAGATAGTAGAACGATCGTTTTATTTAATAACGATTTAAATATTGCATTGGCTTCTCCAAGAAAGTCATTGCGTTCTTATTTCTATAAAAATGCGGATGCAGATGAAGTTATTTTCATTCATGAAGGTTCAGGAAAATTAAGAACTCTAGTGGGTAATATTGACTTTGAATATGGGGATTATTTAGTTATTCCTCGTGGAATGATTTATCAAATTGATTTCAATACAGAGAATAACCGTTTGTTCATTGTCGAATCATTTAGTCCAGTAATTACTCCAAAAAGATATAGAAATAACTTCGGTCAATTATTGGAGCATTCTCCGTTTTGTGAACGTGATTTTAAATTACCTACAGAATTAGAAACACATGACGAAAAAGGCGAATTCTTAATCAAAATCAAAAAAGAAAATGTGTTGCATGAAGTTGTTTATGCTACGCATCCATTTGATGTTGTTGGATGGGATGGTTTTAACTTCCCGTATGCATTCTCTATTCATAATTTTGAACCTATCACAGGAAGAGTGCACCAACCACCACCAGTGCATCAAACATTTGAAGCACACAATTATGTAATCTGCTCTTTTGTTCCACGTTTATACGATTATCATCCAAAATCTATTCCAGCTCCGTATAACCATAGTAACATCGATTCTGACGAAGTATTATATTACGTAGATGGTGATTTCATGAGTCGTAACCACGTAGAGAAAGGATATATCTCTTTACACCCAGGAGGAATTCCTCACGGACCTCATCCAGGTGCAATGGAAAGAAGTATTGGCCAAAAAGAAACACAAGAATTAGCAGTGATGGTTGATACTTTTAGACCACTTAAATTGACACAAGCTGCTGTTGAAATAGCTGATCCAAGCTATTTAACTAGTTGGTTAGAAGATTAATTAATTTAAAAATTAAAAAAAAGATAATGAGCAAAGAAATAAAAAACGTAGAATACGGATTAGAAAAAATTTTTGAAGGAGCACAAGATTTCCTTCCTTTATTAGGGACTGACTATGTTGAGTTTTATGTTGGTAATGCGAAACAAGCGGCACACTTTTATAAAACAGCTTTCGGTTTCCAATCGTATGCTTATGCAGGATTAGAAACAGGATTAAAAGACAGAGTTTCTTATGTATTGAAACAAGATAAAATTAGACTTGTTCTTACAACTGCGTTAACAAGTGATTCTCCAATCGGTGAGCACGTGAAAAAACACGGTGATGGTGTGAAAGTAGTTGCATTATGGGTAGAAGATGCTCGTAGCGCATACGAAGAAACGATCAAAAGAGGTGCTAAATCCTTCCAAGAACCAATCGTAGAGAAAGATGAGCATGGTGAAACTGTTCGTGCTGGTATCTATACATACGGTGAGACTGTTCATATGTTTGTAGAGCGTAAAAACTACAACGGTATCTTTTTACCAGGATTCCAAGCATGGGAATCTGACTACAACCCTACTCCAGTTGGTTTAAAATTCATCGACCACATGGTTGGTAACGTTGGTTGGGGAGAAATGGATACTTGGGTAAAATGGTACGAAGATGTTATGGGATTTGTTAATTTCCTTTCTTTCGACGACAAACAAATTCACACTGAATATTCAGCGTTGATGTCTAAAGTAATGTCGAATGGAAATGGACGTATTAAATTCCCTATCAACGAACCAGCTGAAGGTAAAAAACGTTCTCAAATTGAAGAATATTTAGATTTCTACGAAGGACCAGGTGTTCAACACATCGCAGTTGCAACAGATGATATTATCTCTACAGTAGCTCAATTGAGAGCTAGAGGTATTGAGTTCTTACCACCACCACCACAAGCTTACTACGATGAAATTCCTGCAAGATTAGGTGAGCACATGAACATCATGAAAGAAGATATCAAAGAATTACAAAATTTATCTATTCTTGTGGATGCTGATGAAGAAGGATATTTATTACAAATCTTCACGAAACCTGTAGAAGACAGACCAACGTTATTCTTCGAAATCATCCAACGTATGGGTGCAAAAGGATTTGGAGCTGGAAACTTTAAAGCTTTATTCGAGTCTATCGAAAGAGAACAAGCATTAAGAGGAACACTTTAGTGAATAATTAACGTTTAATAATAAATGATTATTAAGGTGGCTTTCGGGCCACCTTTTTTGTTTGGTTTAAATTAACATTTACCCTCCCTAATTTTTATAATATTTGTTAAAGAATAACAGTTTGGTTATAAAAATTTTAACTTTATTTTTTATGAAAAACTACATTTTTTTACTTGTAAACATAACTCTGTTTTTTACATCAAGTTTTTACGCTCAAAAGCCTCAACTTTTAGAAGGTAGATACAGTCATTTTTCCTTACATACATCTAATGATACAATCGATTTTGTAGTAGTAGATAGTTTATTACAAACTAAAAAACCAGTGCTTTTATTTTGTCAAGGTTCTCTTCCATATCCTTTATTTTTTAAATCAGAAGATTCAAATGAGCCTTTTTTCTTTGGTGGTGGACTTTCAAATTTTGATTTAAAAACAATTAAACAAACCTATCATGTGGTGGTAATTTCCATGCCAAAAACCCCATTATATGTTGGTCCTAAAAATTTGGGTGCGCAACATTGTTATGTACCAGATACCACGAATCCCTTTGTTCTTTCAACGGATTTTTATCAAGCAGACCTGTTAGATAATTATGTAAAAAGGGCAAATTCAGTAATTAAATTTCTTAGAAAGCAAGATTGGGTTGCAAGGGAGAAATTGGTTACTGCAGGGCATTCCCAAGGATCTCACATAGCCGTTAAATTAGCTCATACAAATAAACACGTGACTTGTCTCGGATTGTTTGGTTTTGATCCCTTTGGGAGGTATGAGAAACTGGTTCGTCAAATCCGTAAAGATGCAATGCAGCATAAAATAAGTTGGAAAGAGGCTGATTCATTGATGCAAGAGCAATACATGTTAGCAGAAGAAGTGATGAATCCTCAAATTCGTAAAGACCATCCTTCCACAAATGCTTGGTATTCCTTTGCAAATCCTTCGTTGGATATTTTGATGAAATTAACAATCCCTATTTATATAGCTAATGGTACCCATGATAATTCCGGTGAGTTATCGGATTATTTACCACTTTATTTTATACGCGCACGAAAACACAATTTGATTGTAAAGCGTTATTTCGATATGGAGCACAACTTTTTTGAGGTAGATCAAAACCAGCAAGTTGATTATACCAAACCACATTGGAAAGAGGTGATGAATGCATTTGTAGAATGGACACGAACTAAGTAATAATCTATTTAATAAGTAATTTCAACGAAAGGCTTGTTATTATTTCGTTGTTTTCTATACTCAATAAAATTTTTCTGTTCACGCAAACGTTGCTCATGCGTACCGAGACCTATTTCAGCACGACGTTTGTTTATTTCTTCAACCTCAGTTTTTGAAAATTTTAGATTACAAAACCATTGGGCATATAATTCATTAAATGCATTTGAATCTTCTGAACAATATGAAGCCCTAAAATCATGGAAGTCACCAAATTGTTTTGCGTGTAAATTCCCTTTTTTAATTTCTTCAATTAAAAAAGTATCATCTAAACTTCTATTTTTACTATAGTAGTGTATCAAAATGAGTCGAATCATAAATGAGTTAAAATGTTCTTCTCTAAACTTATGGTGCATGTATTTTTCGTCGATACCAATCAATTTTTCGCCTGGATAACCATATTGTTTGATAAGTGGTAACAGTTCAATTTCCACAATTTTTTCTAATTCATTGTACCATATTTTTTTAATTATTGGTTTCCATAAAATGTTCCACCATTGAATTTCATGTCGATCACGCCAAAGTTGATCTCGATCGTGTAATTCATTGATTTTGTTTCTTAATTCCCAATTCACTGATTTAGTATAGATAGTCCGTAAGGAATCATACTTGGAACTAAAAGTTACCCATTGAGGTTTAGCCATCAATAATTTCAGTATTTTTTCAGATTCTATTTGATTCATTTTTAAACCATGCTTCACTGCTCTTTCGGCAAAATAAAATGCTAAGGTATCGTTGTTTAATACAAGTGCCGTTTGACAAGCTGATACACAATTACCTAAAAATACAAAATCATTTTTTTGAAAAAGATCGTAATAGATAGTTGCTGCTTCGGTGTAGTTTGAATCTAAAATTGCAACTTCAGCACGTGTGATGTTCTTTTGAAAGTCGATGTAGTCTTGAGAAAAAACAAAACTCATCGAAAAGCATAGTATTAGGGTAGCAATGGTTTTCATTATTTAGATTGATTCATTTTTAGCATATATTTTTTTCTGTATTCACAATATTCTTCAATGGTTATTTTTTTGTAATTCGGATGAATTAAATATAACATTTCTGTAGAGGGTAACAATAAATAAGAACGTAACTCTTCCATTTCTAATGTGCTTATTATTGGGTTTATTGGTTGAAAATATCGGATGTTTTCCTGACGATCTACTCCCATAAAAAAGTTGTTCAAATTCGAGTAGAAATACTTTTGAGTACCACAATAGTAAAAACTTGAATCAATAATCGGATGTAAACTATCTCCCTGTATTTTAAAGAATGTATTCTCACCTGAAGCGCGTTCAATTAAATAAGCCATGGTTTCTCTGTGTAACCACCCTTTTCGAGTAAATTCCATTAATTCTTTTTGAATGGGGTTTAAATATCTCCAACCATCGTGAAAAATAAGTACACCTAATAACTGTTGTGCTATAAAACCACTTTTATTTCTGTTAAATCGTTCAGGTTCATGTTTAGCCCAATAAATCAATTTTTGCGCGTTTAAACTATCACTATTTATACCCTTGAAATTTCTTTTTCTAAATTTCTGATCCTTATATGCCATTCGTAAAATGGGAATTAATCGATTGGTTTTCTTTGTTTTGTGTTTTAGGTATAATTTATATGTTTTAAAAAATGGGAATGGTACAAACTTATGCGCATCCATATAAAGCATCCAAAAAGAGGAACCCGCTTGAAATGCTTTCATGAGTAATGTGTCGTCGACTTTTTTAGTCAAATTGTATTTGTAACAAATTGCATTTTCATAATCTTCGTAAAAGCCATTATACTGATCAAAACATTTCGAATACAATTCTAAAGCATTTATATGATTTCCTGTTGCTTGATAATAATGAATACTATCAATGTATTTGTAGTACAAAGAAAAATCTTGAGCTTTTGTTTGAAAACTTAGTGTTACAAGAATGTAAATGAAAAGCAACTTATTCATTCAAAATTGGATTATTGCTTGTTTGGATTAAATAACCCAAACATTCTGATAAATCATCTAATTAGGTCTGTTATTATCAATCTGTTTGATGTATTTTTTCCAACGTTTGTCTTGGTGTAATGATACAAGATTTGGGTTATTTACAAATGAACGAGAACCTCTAAGTATAAAATATTCAGCAAGTAAACGAAGCTGTTCAAACGCACCTTCTTTATCATTAGCCATGGCAAAAGCCTCTAAAGATTGCATACGTTGTATGTGAGTACCTCTTAAAATACCCAATTTAAATGCTTGGTCATATAATTTTTTTGCACCATTGTAATTTTTTAAATCACTTTCTTTTTTTGCTTTCGTTGTTAATTCCATAAATTGATACCAAAGTAGTTGGTTTTTAAGATTGTCTTTAGTAGCAGTCTTATCTGATAAAGTACTGTCTTGATCACATAGTTGAAGTGCTAACTTTAACACTTTACTTGAAGTTTCAAAGTCACCAATTTCCTCATAATAATTATTGAATTTCTGAACATTTTTTACAGTAAGTTTAAAAGAGGACTTAGTGAAATTTTCGTGATGTTGGAAACAATCTGTTAATTGTTGTTGAATCGATATTGAATCAGCTAATTTAACATTCATTCGTTCTTTTTCTGAGATATTCCATTTAGTATTAAACGCTACCAAACCATTTGACAAACAAGGTACAAAGGTTGTCATGTGGTTAGCTTTTTCGATTTTTTTATACGACCAATCAAAATTTGTAAACTTTCTGTTTTTTACAATCGAATCAAAATGCTGGATACTCTGTGTAAAGCCTTGCTCCATATTTCCTTCAGTTCCAGATTCAACATAAATAAATGAGTTATTTTCAGGGTGTTTTTTCAGGAAATTTTTCCCTAGTTTCACCAAATCCTCATCTCCATTCATAACCATATTTGGACTTGCAGCAATCACACCATGAAACAAAGGATTTTCTTTAAATAGTGAATAAAGTACGAAGGTTCCGCCCAATGAATGACCAATCCCTAAACGAAATTTTTCAGTGCGGTAATTTTTTTCAACGAAAGGAAAAACCTCTTGTTCCAAATGGCGCATAAGTCTGTTAGTTGGTTCATACAACGTATCATTTTTCATGTTTTCAGGAGTAAATTCAAACCATCTTACTTCTGTATGAACACCTACAATTATCATTGGAATTGTTTCTCCTGTCAATGAATAATAATCATTAATCGAATTCACCATATCAAAATAGGGAGTAAACTGACCATCAAAAACATACGCTACAATCATTTTACTTGTAGAGTCACTCATGTATTGTTCGGGTAAGTAAACATCAATTTTTCTTTCTTTATCAAAGATTTTAGATTTAATCGTATGGTGAATGGTTGTTGCTTCCGCACTTTGTTGAGCACTAGTAACTGATGACAACAAAAGGAAACCTATAAATAACGAAACTAGTTTTAACATAAATATTGAATATTAAATAATTGAAACAAAACTAACGATAATGATTTTCAAAAAATTGTATTTTTGGGACATCATAAAATAAACTATGAATTCAGGGAAAGATCATTTTATTACCCTTCCAACGAAAGACGACCGGTTAAAACCATTTGTTTCCTATTTTTATTTTCATCATGCTACAGATGAAAACTTTAACAAATCTTTTACATTTTATCCAAATTACAAACACGCAATCACTGCTTATGCAAATTCTAGATCAATCAAAGCAAGTCAAGATTCACATAAAATAGTTCCAAATGACTCTGTAAGTGTTTTATACACGATGAATTATAATAAGGCTTATCAGGTGCATCTCAGTGGTGTCTTTTCTAAAATAGGTATTGTTTTTCATCCGCTAGGAATCAATCATTTTGTACAAACAGATTTAGATAAAATATACAACCTGGACAACCAATATTCATTTCATTATTTTGGAAATGAATTTAATCAAGTCTTGAAATCTGTGTTTGAGACGTATTCACATGAACTTAAACAGGAAATACTAGAACAATTTTTAATTTCAAAACTAAAACCTTTTGATCAACCATTACTTACAAAAGCAATTGATTTAATGTTTGATAACCAATCCAATCTGAAAATTGAAGAAATCGCAAGCATATTAAATACAAATCGTAAACAATTACTCCGTTTATTTCAAAAACACGTATGTTGCTCGCCTGAAATTTATCGAAAAATGATTCGTTTTAGAAATGCTTTTAACGAGCTACAGACCGATAAAGAAAGAACTTTAACCGACATTTCGCTATTTCATAATTATTACGACCAATCCGATTTTAATCGACAATTTAAGTCAATCACCAAAGAACAACCGAAAAATCTACTCAGAAACATCACGCATATTGGTAATGAGGATACATACTGGAAGTTTGACTAAATAAATTCCTCCTAATTTTTCTTAAATTCATATAGTAGATTAATATTCAAATGTTTTCAATATTATAATTTATTACTTTAGCGCTTACTATATGTAATCAAATCATTCTATATGTATAAATTTCAGCTTGTTATTATATTTTCAATTATAACTGTATTTTCTTATTCTCAAAATATTAAGTTCACTACAAAGAAAATTTTCTTAAATCCATCAGATACTTTAAATAATTGTTATACAATTGTATATCCTAAAAGTATTCCTTATAAATCATTTTTGATTTTAATACCTGGGTTTGGTCAAACTTCATCAGATGTTTTTTTACAATCTGATTTGCCCACAAAATTTGCTGAAAATGGAATTTTAACTATTATTCCAAGTTTAAGTGAGGGAGAACTTTCTTTTGGTTTGGATAGTATCAGTCAAAAATCACTTTCCTTGATTTACAAAGATGTAACTTCAAAAATTAAATTATTAGATGCAAAGTTTTACATAGGAGGATTTTCGCTCGGTGGAAGTTGTGCTATCAAATTTGCGGAAGAAAGTGAAATAAAACCGAATGCAGTTTTTGCTATCGACCCACCTTTAGATTTTGAAAGGGTATTTAATAGCGCTGAAAGAAATATTCGTCAATCAGAAGAAGGAAATATAAACCCAGAAAGCGTTTTTTTAGTCAAGAAATTAATTCAGTTAAATGGTGGGGCTCCCTATGAAAGAAAACATAGTTATTATCAAATGTCCCCTTATTCGTTTAACGATAGTACACAGAAAGCGGTCAAAAAATTAGTTAATATCCCAATTAAAATATTTTGTGAACCAGATATTAATTGGTGGTTAAATGAAAGAAATTCAGATTTATATACGATGAATGTATTAGATTGTTCAGCTTTTATTAATGAATTAAATAAATTTGGAAATCAAAGCGCTTCACTTGAATTGTCACAAAATAAAGGAGTTAGAAAACCTTCAAATAGTAAACATCCTCATTCTTGGAGTATTGTAGATAGTAACACTCTAATTAAATGGTTATTAATACATTAATTTAACCTTGAAAATGCAA
>CANHVK010000003.1 GCA_947464135.1 Flavobacteriia bacterium
TAATTTCTGGTTGACCAAATGCATTGAAATTCTCTTTGAAATACCCATTGAAAGCATATAAGGTACCTGTTGTACTAAACACCAATTGGTTTCCTTCACGTTTTACAGTTACATCTGCTGTTGGTGCTTCACCACCACGTTTCTTAGCATCCGCAGGGAATGAACTGATTTTTCCAATAGAATGTTGTAGTATCAATGAAGCATCGTTTGCTGTTACTGAACCAACTGTATCCACATTCGCTACTGCTAATCTCCAATTTGACCAAGGCAATGGATCCATGGTTGGTAGTGGATTTAACCCTACTGAATATTGTAATGCTAACGCAGCATCGTATGCTTGAACCAATTTGTTGGTATCAATGTCTCCGAATACGGTTGGCAATACAGTAAAGCTAGGGTTTTGAGTTGGCGTTGCAATAATCACATTTCCTGCTAAATCTGTACCAGTTGCAAGGTTTACATTAACCGCTCCATTTCCTTTTTCAACTACCCACCAATACGTATAAGTAGAGTCGTTTACTTTTGTCAAGTTTGTGTTTGCCAATGTATTTTGACCTGTTAGATTAAACTGTGGAACAGGTGAAACAGCCATTTTTTCGCTAAAATATACCGTAATTAACAACGAATCGCCTTTACGTGCAGGATTTACTGAATACGTAAGTTTCGCTGTTGGTGGAGTAACATCCAAGGTATTTACCGTATCGCTTTTTAAAGATGTGATGTTTGTTGTATTAAACAAGAAATTAGACAAACTAAAAATCCCTTGACCTACTTTATCGTTTGCCTTGAACTTTAATTTCACTAAACTTCCAGCACCGCTCAACGCTGTTTGCGACATATACCCTAATTTGATTAATCCTTTTTTAGCAGTATTTACATCTACCGTTCCGTTAGGATTTAAAGTTCCTACTACGTTGTTTCCAACATAGGTATAACGCGTGGTGTCATAAGTAAAATCTGTTTGAAATGCAATTACATTATCCGATGTGTTTAATGCTTCTGTACTGATTGACAACTCTAATATTTCGTTTTGGTTTACAGTTGCAGGTGCATCAACGAAGACTTTAGTGGAAGCTAAATTTGTAGATCCGGAATATAAGGCTGTTATTTCTTGTTGGGTAAGGGCGCGGTTATAGATTGATATGTCATCAAGAATTCCTTTAAAATACCCTTTGTCTATAGTCCAGTTTAAATCATGATATCTACCAAAAGTAATCGGATTTATATCACTTGTATTTAAATTTCCGCCTGCATTAACTGAGCAATAATTTTGGATTTCTGTAGAGTTCAAATAAATTTTAATTCCTAAACAATTTAATTTGATATTCGAATCAAATACAACTGTTATCATATCCCAGCCATTTACAGGTTTATATGATATATCTTTATTACCTCCTAATGTCACAGCAGAAATACTTTGTTGAGTACACGACCCTCCTAGAGTAATTCTAAATTGTTGATTGTATGTTTTTTCATCACTTCCGTATGATAAAACAATGTTATTGGATTTTGAAATATTAGTAGAATCTGTTTTAACCCAAAATGAAATCGAGCGGCTATTGTTACCTAAAGGACCTGGTTTAATACATCTAATGTAGTCTGCACCATCATAATGTCCTAAATAATTTGCATTAAATTCATAAGCACTATTCACTTTTCCATTTCTATCAACGGTCAACGAAGCCCCATTTACCGTTCCATGATTGCCATTCCCAGATTCATCATTGGCATTCCCATTAAAAGGCCACCAACCAACTAAACCGTCTTTTGGTACATACGAAGGGATGTTTTGTGCCATCACATTCGATGCAAATACAATAGCTACAATTAAAAACGAGTAAATTTTTGTCATAGTATTATTTTTAAGTTACATACCAAATATACAAATTTCTATTATAGAGTGTATTTTTAATAAGAGTACTTTTTGATGGATAGAATGTTCAACTTTGAAGCATGAACGAAGAAACGGATTATTCTGTCACTTACAAAGCAATTGCCAATCGTTTGAAAGAGTTACGCAAAGCGAAAGGGTATAAAACTACGAACACATTGCTTTTGAGTTAAATATGTCACGTTCTGCCTATTGGCGCTTGGAGTCTGGTGCTAATTTTGAATTAAAAACACTCATTCGAATTTGTATTTTGTTTAAAATCACTTTAGCAGAGTTTTTTGAAGGGGTTACGTTTCCGTAGGAGGGGTGATCACCTCCCTTAATCCCTCCTCAAGGAGGGAAAAATAGCGTTTCAAAGCTAAAATCTACTTTCAAAAATTCTTTGACCATACAACTTCCCTCCTTGAGGAGGGACCGAGGGAGGTGATTTTATAAAAAAGACCAACTCTTAATTACAATTTTATTTATTTCAAAAGGTTATACCCGTATAAACCTTAAAAAAATAAAAGTTTTTATGGGTATAACCCTAAAAAGTGTAAGAAAATTTGGTTTCAATGGATCCACTTTGGCAAGACAATATAGATGGAATCAAACATTACCCTATAGCGGATTTTTTAATGAAAAAAGAGTACTAGATAGACTAATGTTGGTTTAAAAACACTCTTAAGAGCAATTGAATTAGATGACTAAAAGCAACTACAAATAATCTGGATATTATTTTCCCTTTTCATCGTTTATCCCTTACCTTTGTATGGTATGGAAAAGCAATTAAGACCGATTACGGATTGGATCCCTTTAACTAAGCAAGAAGTTGAAAAACGTGGCTGGGAAGATGTAGATGTCGTCCTAATCTCTGGAGATGCATATGTAGATCACCCTGCGTTTGGAACAGCTGTTATTGGGCGTATTATCGAAGATGAAGGTTTTCGTATTGCTATTGTAGCACAACCGAACTGGAAAGACGATTTACGCGATTTTAAAAAATTCGGTAAACCAAAATATTTCTTTGGGGTTACAGCTGGTTGTATGGATTCGATGGTAAACCATTACACTGCTAATAAACGCTTACGTTCTACTGATGCTTATACTCCGGGTGGTGAAGCGGGTTACCGTCCTGATTACGCGACGATTGTTTATTCCAACATATTAAAAAAATTATATCCTGATGTACCTGTTTTAATTGGCGGAATTGAAGCAAGTTTGAGAAGAGTAACCCATTACGATTACTGGAAAGATGCGTTGATGCCTTCGATTTTGGTCGACTCAAAAGCGGACTTATTGGTATATGGAATGGGAGAACAACCCTTGCGCGAAATGTTGCGCTTATTGAAAAAAGGGGTTCCTTTTCAATCGTTAAGAACATTAAAACAAGTCGCTTTTCTACAAGATAAAAACGAAGATTTACCGAAAAATAAACAATGGGAAACCATTGAATTAGCTAGTCACGAAACGTGTTTACAAGATAAAATCAAATACGCGGCTAACTTTAAGATTGTTGAAGTGGAGTCTAATAAATGGGAAGCAAACAGAATCATTCAACACGTTGGAAGTCAAACGCTGGTGATTAATCCTCCCTACAAAACGATGGAAGAAAAAGAAATCGATCAATCGTTTGATTTACCTTACACACGATTACCTCATCCAAAATACAAAAAACGTGGAGCAATCCCTGCATACGATATGATTAAGTTTTCGATCAATATGCACCGTGGATGTTTTGGTGGATGTAGCTTTTGTACCATTTCAGCGCATCAAGGAAAATTCATTGCTTCTCGGAGCGAGAAATCCATCTTGAAAGAATTGGACGATGTGACCAAACACCCTGAATTTAGAGGATACATTTCTGATATCGGAGGACCTTCTGCGAATATGTATAAAATGAAGGGAAAAGATGAAGAAATTTGTAATCGTTGTACGAGTCCAAGTTGTATTCACCCTGTTATTTGTTCAAATTTAGATACTTCACACAAACCACTAACACAGCTTTACCGTAAAGTAGATGCACATCCAAAAGTAAAAAAAGCATTTATTGGTTCTGGAATTCGTTACGATTTATTGGTCGATGATTTTAATAAAAACAATGAAGACGGTAATCACGATGAATATATAGAACAAGTAGTTACCAGACACGTTTCAGGGCGTTTGAAAGTAGCACCTGAACATACTTCGGATGCGACCTTACGCGTTATGCGAAAACCATCGTTTAAGTATTTCCAAAAATTCAAGGAAAAATACGATGCCATATCAGCGAAACACCATTTAAATCAACCGCTTGTTCCTTATTTTATATCTTCCCACCCTGGTTGTGAAGAAGAAGATATGGCTAATTTGGCAGCAGAAACCAAAGATTTAGGATTTCAATTGGAACAAGTACAAGACTTTACTCCTACTCCAATGACTGTTGCAGAAGTGATTTATTACTCAGGTGTACATCCTTATACCTTAAAACCGGTAAAAACAGTTAAAACCAAAGAAGAAAAATTGAATCAAAATCGTTTTTTCTTTTGGTACAAACGTGAAAACCGTGAATGGATCAAATCGCGTTTACAAAAAGTAAATAGACCAGACCTTGCCGAACGATTATTAGGAGATGTTGTTGATGAAAAAAAATCGTTTTCTCAACCAAAAAAATCAGAGAAAAAACATCCTTCTACAAATCAATCACATACGAAAAATGACAAAAAAAGAGACCTTCCACCGTGGTTAGCTAATCGTCGGAAAAAGTAGAAATTACCTAGGATAGAAAATTTCCAAATTAAATTTGATGAATTTATTAACAGACAGTATTAATAACTTTATCTATCCAAAAATGAACTTCGTCGACGAATCTCTACTATTTTTGAAGAAAGAAACTGACTTAAATTGTGTGTTATGAATATAGAAGCTATCCAATTGGAAATTGAGACATTAAAGTCAAAATTGACTGGTAATTTGTTTGAAGATGGGGAAACTCAACAAGCAATTTATGAGTTGAAAAAACAGTTAAATCCAGCTATCGCAGAAAACCCTATGTTGGAAGAAGAAGAAGAAGAATGTTTGTATTGTGGAAGTTAATTTGATCCGTAAAAAATTACTTTCAATAGAAACAAAACAAAAGGCTAATCGATCGATTAGCCTTTTGTTTTTAAAAAGCATATGTTGTATTAAATTTCCTCCCTTGAGGGAGGATAAAGGTGGGTGACAAAATTATATTATTTATAACCTCACCTCCCTTAATCCCTCCTCAAGGAGGGAGGAAAAATTTAAAAATTATTTATATTACAACAAGTCATTTGCAAGATTTGCTAATTCTGAACGTTCGCCTTTTTCGAGTTTGACATTTGCAAACAATTTTTGGTTTTTCAAACGATCGATGATGTAAGCAAGTCCGCAACTGTGTTCATCTAAATAGGGAGTATCAATTTGTTTTAAGTCTCCAGTAAAGATGATTTTGGTATTTTCACCAGCACGGGTAATAATCGTTTTTACTTCGTGCGGCGTTAAGTTTTGAGCTTCATCAATGATGAAAAGGATGTTAGATAAACTTCTACCACGGATGAAAGCAAGCGGAGTAATCACCAATTTACCATCTTTCTCCATTTCAACGATGGCACGGTGTTTCTTTTCCGTTTCGTTGAATTGCGATTTTATGAATTTCAAGTTATCCCACAATGGCTCCATGTAAGGCGCAATTTTATCGTTTGCATCCCCTGGAAGGAATCCTATTTCTTTGTTTGACAGTGGCACCAAAGGACGAGCAAGAATAATCTGTTGGTATTGATTATGTTGTTCCAACGCACTCGCCAAAGCAAGTAAGGTTTTACCTGTTCCTGCTACCCCTTCCAACGCAATTAATTTGATATCATTATTTAGTAAAGCATGCAACGCAAAGGCTTGTTCAGCATTTTTAGCTTTGATACCATATACATAATTTTTATCTACACGGTCTATATTGTCTGTAACTGGATTATAATAGGCTAATGTAGATGTTTTTCCATTTTTAAGCACATAGTATCCATTCGCTGTTTTTTTATTTCCTAAAATTCCACTTTCAGGGATACTTTCTTTTAGGTATAAATCACGGATGATTTCACTATCCAAATTTTCGATGTGACTAAAAGCAGTTTCATCTAAAATGTCACTGTCTACTTTACCAGTCTCATAATCTTCAGCATGCAAGCCAAGTGCTTTTGCTTTGATTCGAAGATTGATATCCTTGGTTACTAAAATAACATCCTTAGTTAGTTCAGTTTCTTTTAAAACCAGGGCACTATTAATGATTTTGTGATCGTTTTTTCCTACGGAGAAGATGTATTCAGCGTTGTATTCTTTCGGACTACTATCCAAAATAATCTTAAAGCGACCCAAATCAGAGCCTCCTAATTTTACCCAAGATTGGAGATTACCTGTACCTGCGATTTTGTCAATTGAACGAATTACTTCACGCGCGGCAAAATTTTTGATGTCATTGCCTACTTTAAACTTATCTAACTCTTCCAATACCGTGATTGGAATTGCCACATCGCTTTTTTTGAAGTTAATAAGCGAGTGATGGTCGTGTAATAACACCGATGTGTCTAACACGTAGATTTTTTGTTTCTTAGCCATGGCTGTTTTTTTTTTACTAAAAGTACTTGTGAATACATTCACGTTTACTGGTTACTCATTTACGTTTTCCAAACAAAAATGTGAATAGCAAAAAAGGTAACGAATTAATATTCAGTTAATTTATAAGTGATTAATAATTAATTCGTGGCCGAAATTTTCTTTTCAATGAACTTAATACAAGTTACAAAAATTTAATCTACAATACAAATAAATCTTCGGCAATTTTATCCGCCCAGGACTTTCCTTCGTCTGTCAAACGGATGCGCGTTTCGCTTTGGGTAATCCATCCTTTTAAAATGAAATTAGTTAAAGTAGAATGAAACTCTGTTGATAAAGGTAAAATATATGAAAGTTGTTGTAAATCAACTCCCCATTGTGTTCTAAGACCAACCAAAAGCAATTCATTAAAACGATTTTCGAGAGTTAATAATTCAAAATCATAAGCAGGTTCCTCAGCTTCGATTCCCTTCATATATACTGTATTGTTGGCTATATTCCAAGAACGGTATTTTCCATCAAAAGAATGTGCTGATGGTCCAATTCCAAGATAGGCATCCCCTTTCCAATAACTTGAATTGTGTTTAGAATAATAATTAGGCAATCCAAAATTGGAAATTTCGTAATGTTCAAATCCAGCCTTTTTTAATTTTTGTTGTAATAATTCAAATTGTAGCGCTTGATGTTCATCAGAAGGCGCATTTATTTTTTTGGATTTCACCCAAGATGCCAACGTTGTTTTTTCTTCTATGGTAAGGCAATACGCAGATATATGTTGTACACCTAATTGAAGCGCTGTATCAACTTCTTGCTCCCACTCTTCTATTGTTAAATCGGGTAATCCATAAATCAAATCGATACTGATGTTTTTAATCCCCCCTTGTTGTGCTATTGGAATGCACGTTTTGCTTTGTTCAACGGTATGTGCACGATTCATCCATTGCATGACTGAAGGATTGAAAGACTGCAAACCAATGCTCAAACGATTTACACCAGAGCGCGCCCACATTTCCACTTTTTCTGCATCTATATCATCTGGGTTGGCTTCCAAGGTGATCTCTGCAGAATCATTTACCAAAAAATGGCTGTAAATCGTTTCAATTATTGTTTTTAACTCGTTTTCATTCAATAAACTAGGTGTACCACCACCGAAATAAATGGTATTAATCGGTGTATCTGAAAGTGTTTCTTTACGTACTACCAATTCATTGACCATTGCCTGAATCATTCTTTCTCGATACGAATGAAAGGTGGTACTAAAATGAAAATCACAATAGGAACACTTTTGCTTGCAAAAAGGAATATGTATGTAAATACCTGCCATAATTTATAAAATGAAAACTCGTTTTACATAGGTTTGATTTTTGGTCTTTATTTCAAACAAATACATCCCTTGTTTCAAAAAGTCAGTTTTGATTTTTAGAATAGTACTTGCCACTTCATAGGTAGCAAACGTTTTCCCTGTTACATCTAGAATTTTAATTTCATTAACACTATCAATAGTTGATTCGATGGTAATTTCATCACTTGAAACTGGATTCGGATAAATATTCAAAGCATTTTCAGAAGGATTATCTGAATTACAAAAAGAACGTGAAATAGTAGATTTGAATGCATTGGAAGGAATTAGCGCTACAATTGTATCTGCTTCCTCTCTAATTAAAAACATACTCCCTGATATATTCTCATTAAAGCCATTTCCATTGTAATCATTTATTGTAATCTTATAACATTCAGGTGATAAACACATGGATTGTTTTATTACTTTGCCTGGAGTATTATTATCATAAGGGCCTCCTTTGTATAATACATCCTCTTTTTTGTTGGTTATTGTCCAATTTGTTTCTGCCCCTTTGTTATCTAACGTAAGGATAAATGTATACGGCTTTGTATCATTCCTTTGATCAAAAGAATGAGTGACTGAATTATTCTTAAGTAGATCATCTTTGGATGTTACAATCTTTGTTTGAAAAGAATGTATTCCTTGTCCAAAAGATTTTTCAGGTAAAAAAAGCGTATCGACTTCATATGTTTTTAAGTCTCCTATCCACATTTTAGTTTGTAATGGTTCATCATCAAATTGATATTCAATTGTAGCTTTAGTTAAATTATTTTTCCCAGCGTTACCGATAATTACATAAGGAATAATGCTTTGTGAACAATTGCGATTCAATAGATTAGTTCCGGCATAAGGAATAAAAGGATCGTCATCAATTTGTACACTTTCTTGTAAATAATTTCCGTTCCATATTTTAAATGAAGTATTTATTGGGTCTAACCAAGTTTTTAATCGAGTAGAATCTGTACCCAAGCCAACCCACGAATCTGATATTTTACTATAAAAATCAGTCATAAAATCGGAAATACAATCTGAATCCCCACCTCGTAGTTGACCTACAAATAGATGATTTTCATCAAATAAAGGGGATCCTGAAGAACCAGATTCAGTAATACCCTGGTCCCAATTGGTTCTCCACTGATTCATAGGTTCACCAGGGTTAAAAGCATCCGAATGAAGGCTATCATAATCCATCGTTATTTTCTTGATATCAGCATACGGATGGTGAATACCAGTACCAGATTTAGGAGTATTACCACTCACATTCCACCCTGAAAAATATACATTCCAAGCAGGATCAGGCATGGAATTTAATTCACATAACAAAAAATCAGTTGGAATGCTCTTTGCTATAAGATGACTGCCATTTATTGTCATATTCTGCGGTGCATCCACAGATGGTTTAGATGTTCCACAATCAGCTTCTTCAGTAGGAGCCTCCCAACGAAAACGATATACCCAACCTTGGGGCTTTGTACCGCAATGCAAAGCAGTTAGTAAATAGGGCTTTATAGGTCCAGAAGTAGTATTCATCATCGTACCTGTACATAGTCCACCTGCTCCATTTAAAATTAACACTACGGCATTTCGTTGATTTTCAAACCCATTTCCTTGCGGACAGTTAACATCAATATTGCAAATTCCCGAACTATTTAGTTTACGTTTTAAAAGTCTATCAATCGATTGGTAACCATGAACGACCGTTTCAAGTTGTAAAATAGAAGTATTTCGATTTTCTAATGGCTCTTTTAACTCAATAATTACCTTTTCATCGTAGAGTAAATCGGTCCCTAAATATTGAGATGAATTGTTATTCAAAGATGTATATGCTCCTATATAAGTATTTGTATTTGCTCCTACTATATAAAGTGTAGACCCTTGTTTAAGCTTAAATTTAGAAAAAACAACATTAATTGATAGCGCTTTTTTACACCAAAATCCATATTGATAAACAATACTTCCATCTTTTAATGTATCTCTTATAGCCTTTTCTATCACATTAATATCTAATGAAATAGGCTTTCCGTATTCCATGGTTTTTTCTCTGTGTATAACTCTTTCTGACGTATCTATTGCAGGTAATTCTTTAAAAATAGCAGTTTTAGAAACAGATTTCTTTAATACTTCAGGTAATCCTAAAGCAGTAGTTTGTGCATTTATACAAACATTACCAATCAAGAACAATAAGAATAAGTAAAACCTCATCGATATAATTAGACCTACGATTGTGAAAGTAAGGATTTTATTAGAAAATACAATTTAAATTCAGTAAATCATTGTTTAACATAACTTTATAACTATTAAACTTCCGGCTTTTTTAACAACTAATTAGATGATGAAAATAGAAAGGTAGATATACTATTCTACGAATCTAATGTATAATCATTAAGCACTCTTGAAAATTTAAATAATGCACATAAATTTTATTTATATTTTAAATAAATAAAATTAATAATCGTTATATTTAGTAGTAGAATTGATTTCTCTACATTTACAAAAATTCATTCTTTTTCAGTGAAGACAAATTTAGCAAGAGTTTTATGTTTCAACACAGTTTTAATACTGCTATTCGGCATATTTTTCACAGCTTCAAATACATTTTTTAAAAAAGAAAATACAACTAAAGAGTTCCAGTTTTTAACTAAATCTGAAACTTCAATGGTACTACTTTCATTTATGGAAGAAGAAGATGACGAAGAAACTTGGCATGATTTATTTCCAATTTTTGAAAATCAGAATATTCATACCTCATTCAAGATTGATTCTTATTGTATTCAACATAAATTCAATAAAAAACACCTTCGTCTTTCAAATGAAAAAGTCCCACTTTGGATTAAAATGAGACAAATTATCATATGATTTATAGTCCGTTAGATTAAAAACATTCTAATTAAACTATGAAAATATGCATATAAAACCATTTGATTTGGATGACACTATCCAAGAACTTAAAAGATACTTACCCACTCAAGGTCCGCTTAAAGATTATATTTTTCAAAACTCGTTGGCTTGCTTTCAAGATTTACCTTTTCATGAAGCAATGAAACGTTCATCTGAAATTTTTGGTTATAAAACATACTTAGATCTAAAAGATTTTAGAGCTTTATATGAAAAGGGGGAAATAAGAAATGACATTCTTGATAAAGTAATATTAGAAAATAAAGATCAAGTTTCTTTTCAACATTGGAAAAACAAATTAATAGAACACGATTATCAAATACGAATACTTTCTCGTGTTGGTGTACTTAGAGATAAATGGTCTAAATTTCTGAAGATAGATCTGGATAAATTTGTACATATCAATCTCTTTAGAATCATCGGAGCCTACCTTGATCAAGGGATATCTATTTGGAATTTTCCATCACACAAACAAGGATTAAGAGCTTCATTAGCTGATTTAGAAAAAAATAGCTTTACAAGTTTCTTTCAAACCGAAAAAGCAAAGTCACTTTTATTAGATAAAAACATTGATATTAAATACTTACTCAGCATATTAGTTGGTAAGGAAGAACTTTATTTTCAATATCTTTTCGATCAACAATTTGCACATCCTGGTTGGTCTGGAATGATTGCTTATTTAGAAAATAATCCACATACTTTACTTGATAAACGTGCTGTTTCTTTAAAAGACTTTATCTTTTTAGAGTTGTTACTAGAAATTGATGTATTAGAACATCGGTACGCAGGAAAATGGACTCCGCTTGGAATGCTTTCTAAAGTGGAACCTAAAAACTTATTTGCACCTACAAGACATCCTGAAATTACCGAAATTTTAAGAATGTGGCAAGAAGCATACGAATGGTCTTATTATGATGATGTACTTCATCATTTAACTATTCAAGAAAACGTTCCTAATCAAGAAAATGCATCTTTTCAAGCACTTTTTTGTATTGACGATAGAGAGTGTTCGTTTAGAACCTATGTGGAACAAACGGATAAAAAAGCTGAAACTTATGGTACACCTGGTTTTTTCAATATAGAGTTTTATTATAAACCCGATGGTGGAAAATTTCTAACCAAGTTGTGTCCTGCACCAATGCAACCTAACTATTTGATTTTAGAAAAATCAAATAAATTCAAGATTAAAAAAGAAGTTGGTTTTTCCAGTAAAAGTCATGGATTATTTGTAGGTTGGTTAGTTTCTCAAACTCTAGGTTTTTGGTCAGGATTTAAATTACTTCGTTATATCTTCAAACCTACTTATGGAAGTACTTCCGTAAGTTCATTTCAACACATGAGTGCTACCAGTTCACTCATTTATGAAAACGAAAATGGGGAAAAGGAACACGATTTGCAAGTAGGTTTTACAGTGGAAGAAATGGCTTTACGTATCGAAGGATTATTAAAAAGTATTGGTTTAACTAGTCATTTTGCTGATCTAATTTACATTATTGGTCACGGATCAACAAGTGCAAACAATGCTTTTTATTCAACTATGGATTGTGGGGCTTGTTCTTGTAAACCAGGGTCTGTAAATGCTAGACTAGCTGCTTTGATGGCTAATAGAGAAGATGTTAGGAAAATATTAGCAGAACGTGGATTATATATCCCAGAAAAAACACAATTTGTTGGTGTTCTTCACGATACAGCCCAAGATTTAATGGTGTATTACGATATTGCAACTCTTTCAGAAGAAAATAGACCAAAACACTTAATTCATCAGGAAACGTTTGAGAAAGCTTTAAAATTAAATGCTAAAGAACGCTCAAGACGGTTTATGTCTGTTGATACTACACAGTCACTCGAAAAGATTCATCAAGCGGTACAAAGTCGTTCATTTTCATTATTCGAGCCACGTCCAGAACTTGATCATGCAACCAATTCATTGTGTGTGATAGGTGGAAGATGGTTAACCAAAAATGTATTTTTAGATAGACGAGCTTTTTTAAATTCCTATGATTATCAACAAGATTTAGATGGTCAATTGTTATTGGGTATTCTAAAAGCAGCTACCCCTGTTTGTGGAGGAATCAATTTAGCCTATTACTTTGCAAAAGTAGATAATCAAAAATTTGGTTCTGGTTCTAAACTACCGCATAACATTGTCGGATTGTTTGGTGTTGCGAATGGCATTGAAGGAGATATTAGACCAGGATTGCCAAAACAAATGGTAGAAGTGCACGACCCTATTCGATTAATGACAATCATAGAACATTATCCTGAAGTGGTAAAGCGAATATTAGAAACTGCTCCAGCAACATACGAATGGTATATGAATGATTGGATGAAATTAGTTGCTATTCATCCAGAAACAAAACAAGCATTTGTATTAAAAAATGGTGACTTTGAATTATATAAACCTTTAAAAAAGCACACAAAATCCATTGCTGATTTGCAAAAACTTGTTGAAAGTTCGCATGAAAACATTTCTACTCACCAAATAATAAGTGCATAGCTATGGAACTCTTTTTACACTACTTCTTGCTAATACCATTTATTGGATATGTGATTAGTTTGCTCATTTCATCAAAAAATGAATTTGCTATTTCAAGGTTGGCTTTTATCACTTTAAGTTTACAATTAATATTCGCTATTGGATTCACTATAAAATGGATAACGATAGGAATGCCAAGCATCAACTTAAAAGATTTCTCTCTTTATCAAGTGGATGATTATGATTTCTTTATTGATCTCTATTTTGACCATGTTTCAGCAGTATTTTTAGTTTTAGGTGCATTCCTTACTTTCTTGATTACCTATTACAGTAGGTTTTATATGCATCGAGAGCAAGGGTTCAAACGATTTTTTAATACCATTTTGTTATTCTATTTAGGATATAACATCATTATTTTATCTGGAAACTTTGAAACCTTATTTATTGGTTGGGAATTTTTAGGTATTTCATCCTTTTTACTCATCGCTTTTTACCGAGATAGATACCTTCCCGTTAAGAATGCAGTAAAAATATTCTCATTGTACAGAATAGGAGATATTGGATTGATTTTGGCAATGTGGTTGAGTCATCATTTATTTCACGAAAACGTGACATTCGGTAGAATGCACAATGCTGATTTAGTGAGTCATTTACTGCAAAAACACAGCTGGGAAGGATTTTTTATTTCCTTTATGATTTTGATTGCAGCCCTAGTGAAATCTGCTCAATTGCCATTTTCATCTTGGTTACCAAGAGCCATGGAAGGTCCTACCCCATCAAGTGCGATTTTTTATGGTTCGTTATCGGTACACATCGGGGCCTTTCTTTTGTTAAGGACACATCCGTTTTGGGAACATCAAATCTCTGTAAGAATACTTATTGGAATAATTGGGGTATCTACGTGTATAGTAGCTAGTTTGATGGCACGTGTACAAACTTCTGTAAAAAGCCAAATCGCCTATTCATCGATTGCACAAATTGGTTTGATTTTTATGGAAATTGTTGCTGGATGGGATGATTTAGCAATCTATCATATCTGCGGAAATGCATTATTAAGAACCTATCAATTGTTGGTTTCTCCATCAATAGCAAGTTACAGAATTAAAGAACAATTATATCATTTCGAGCCGAGAGAGAAAACTTTAGAAGATAGTTTGCCAAAAAAACTTGAATATTCCTTTTACATTTTAAGTTTAAAAGAATGGAATTTAGAAACAATTATTTACCAAGTTTTTTTAGCTCCATTACAACGATTTGCTAAAAGATTTAGATTATTCCAAATGAATATTGGAATCATCTTATTTGCGGTCATCTTTATTGCTGGGTTAATTTTACTATCATTTAAGAACGATCTTCCGCATTTTTGGAAAAATTACCTTCCTGGATTTTATGCTTTTGTCGGCCTTTTAATGGTCATAAAAGCATTTACAGAACGAAGAAATGTACTTATGAGTTGGTTTATGGTAATGATGAATCATTTTTGGATAGCATTAGCTATTTCTATCAATGTTCATATTCATTATTCAACATTGGCAATGTATTTAACCGGTGTAATCATATCAGGAATAATTGGATATTTTTCTATCCAAAAGCTAAAAAACATTGAAAAAAGAATCACATTAGCACGATTTCAAGGACATTCATTCGAGCATCCACGGATAGCATTTATTTTTTTACTAGCTTGCTTAGGAATGGCTGGATTTCCAATAACACCAACAATGATAGGGGAAGACTTAATTTTTTCCGCAGTAAGAGAAGACCAATACTTTTTAGCGTTTTTTCTTTCCATTAGTTTGATTGTAGATGGATTGGCTTTGGTAAGAATGTATGCACGTTTATTTTTAGGACCACATGTTAAAACATATCATTCAATTGCACACAAATCGAGCTGACTTCGACTACGCTCAGTCTGACACTCGATATAAAAGTCAGGCTGAGCTAAAATAGGATTAATAAAATGAAAAGTCAGGCTGAGCGACTTGTATTGAGCATGTCGAAATAAGTCGAAGCCGACTTTAAAATAAAAAATAAAGAATATGAAAACAGAAAACAAAACAAATATCCCTAAAGACGGATTGGCTGGACTGAAAGAGAATTTCAGTGCAGATGCTTTGTCTGGATTTTTAGTGTTTTTATTAGCTCTACCTTTGAGTTTGGGTATTGCGAAAGCAAGTGAATTCCCGGCAATTTTTGGTTTGATCACTGCCATGGTTGGTGGTGTCATCGTTAGTTTTTTTGCTGGTTCAAAACTAACCATCAAAGGTCCAGCAGCCGGATTAATCGTGATTGTAGCAGGTGCGGTTACCGAATTTGGTGGAGGAGAACAGGGTTGGAAATTAGCGCTGGGAACTATTGTTGTAGCTGGGATAATTCAAGTACTCTTTGGATTGTTAAAATTTGGAAAATTAAGTGATTTCTTTCCTTTATCTGCAGTACATGGTATGTTAGCAGCGATTGGAATCATCATTTTAAGTAAACAAATTCATATTCTAGCAGGGGTAAATCCAACAAGGCCAGATGGAAAATCGATGGTCGAACCGTTGGAATTATTAGAATTAATCCCATCTACTTTGAGCCATTTTTTCGAACATAAAGAAGTCGCAATTATTGGAATCATAAGTTTAATCATCGTATTTGGATGGCCATTATTAAAAATTGGAGTTTTAAAGAAAATTCCCGCACCGCTTGTAGTTTTAACAGTATCAATTCCGTTAGCTATGGCATTAGGAATGCATAACATACCTGAACATATCGAAAATGGAGTGACTATAAAAGCCTTTAATCCGTTAGTTAACTTTGAGAAAGGATTTTTCGACATTCTTGGAGTTAATGTCAGTTTTGACGGTTGGTCTCAAACAGGGACTTTTATTAAGTATGTGATTATGTTTGCTTTGGTAGGTAGCTTAGAAGCATTACTTACTGATAAAGCGATTGATATGCAAGATCCTTATAAACGTAAGTCTAATATGAATAAAGACTTAATTGCTGTCGGAATTGGAAACATCGTTGCAGGGATTTTAGGCGGTCTTCCAATGATTAGTGAAGTTGCACGTTCATCAGCAAATATTGCAAATGGAGGAAAAACACGTTGGGCGAATTTCTTTCACGGAATTTTTATTTTACTCTTTATGATTTTTGCTGTTAGTTTTAGTAATTATATTCCAAATGCGGCATTGGCTGCCATGCTCATTGGAGTAGGTTATAAATTAGCTCACCCTAAATCCTTTGGACATATTGCAAAAATTGGTACAGAGCAAATGGCGATTTTCATCGTAACCATTTTTGTTACCCTTTCTACGGATATTTTAATTGGAATTATTGCAGGTATCGTTCTAAAATTAATTATTCATTTGTATCACGGTTCACCTATCAAACACTTGTTTAATGCTAAAACAGTTGTTGAAGATAACACGATAAAAGTGAAAGGTTGTGCCGTATTTAGTAACTACATTGGTATTAAAAAGGCGATAGACTCCTTCAAAAGAACAGAACATGTCATTTTTGATGTGAGTACTTGTAAAATAGTGGACCATACAGTAATTGAAAATTTACACCATATCAAGGAAGATTTTGAAGACGAAGGAGGTTCGTTTACCATTTATGGACTCGAAGAATTTACACCTTTATCTAAATCGAATCATCAATTTTCAGCAATGAAAAAATAAACAGTTAAAGCAGTTGATTATCAATTATCTTAAAAGATTACATGAAAAATTTTGTCTTTATTTCAATCTGTTTGATTTTAACAATTGGAACTTTTGCTCAAAAGCAAATTTCGGATCAACAACATGCGTGGGTAACCTACCAAGGAAATCATAAGCTATCACCAAAAATTGGTTTACATACAGAATATCAATGGCGTAGATCCGATTACTTTCAACATTGGCAACAATCACTTTTACGTGTTGGAATTGATTATCACATACATCAAAATGCATTTATTTCAGCGGGATATGGTCATATTATCACCTATGAATATGGAAATATGCCAGTTAACCATCAATTTAATGAGCACCGTATTTGGGAACAATTCAACCAAAAAAACACATTAGGTCGTTTTGAAATTCAACATCGATATCGATTAGAACAACGTTTTTTAGACAATTATATAAAGCAAGGAACTGTTTATGAACGTGCAGGAACAAATTTCAGAAATCGCATCCGTTATCGTTTTATGGCTATCCTACCATTAAATCATAAAACTATGGAAAATAATACATTATTCCTTAATATGAATGATGAAGTTTTTCTTGGATTTGGAGAAGGCATTGGAACAAATATTTTAGACCAAAATCGTTTACAAATTGCCCTTGGATATCGTTTTAATGCAAACTTTACTATTCAAGCAGGTTATTTAAACCAATATGTAGTTAAAAATGCAAAAGTGTTAGCTGGTAATATTCTAGATCAAGCAGAAAACAACCATACATTTACGATTGGGTTGACTTATAATTTGGATTTTAGGAAGGAGTAATTTTTCAAGAACATCAAAGTTGATATTTTTTACGAATAACAGAACAAAAACTATAAATAATCACTACATTCATACCTCATTTAAATAGGTCAAACTATGGAATTATCTGTTCCTAAAAGTAGTTTGGAGAAAGTTGTTATACTGGGCGGTGGATTTGCAGGTATTGAGTTAGCAAAGAAACTTTCTTCCAAAAAATATCAAGTCGTTCTAATCGACAAAAATAATTATCATCAATTTCAACCCTTATTTTATCAAGTTGCCACTGCAGGTCTCGAGCCAAGTGCTATTTCGTTTCCCTTTCGAAAATTATTTCAAAAGAATAAAAATGTTCATTTTCGAATGGCTAAAATAGACGGTGTAGATATTGCAAACCAGGAAGTACATACCGATATTGGCTCTATTAAATATGATAAATTAGTGATCGCAATTGGTGCAACAACTAACTTTTATGGAAATGCAGAAATTGAAAAAAATGTACTGCCAATAAAATCTACATCAGAAGCACTTGCTGTACGTAATTCATTATTTCAAACACTGGAACAGGCTTTAACTGAAACCAACAGAGATAAAAGAAAAACATTATTGACCATTGCGATTGTTGGTGGTGGTCCAACCGGTGTAGAAGTATCTGGTTCACTTGCTGATATGCGTAGATTAATTTTCCCTAAGGATTATCCAGAATTAGATTTTACTGAAATGGACATTTACCTCATCGATGGTGGGGATCGTTTACTTGGAGGGATGAAAGAACACGCATCGACAAAATCAAAAGAATACTTAGAAAAATTAGGCATTAAACTCATACAACAATGTCATGTTACAAGTTATGATGGGGAAAAATTAGTGTTAAGTAATGGTAAAACTATTCTATGCCATACCGTTATATGGGGAGCAGGAGTAAAACCAAACACAATAAAAGGATTAGATCAAGATAGTATACTCCCAAATGGAAGAATGAAAGTCAATGCATTTAACCAATTAGAAAACGAAACTTCGATATTTGCATTAGGGGATGTAGCCCTGATGGAAGGGGATGAATTATTTCCAAAAGGACATCCACAAGTAGCACAAGTAGCCATTCAACAAGCAACATTGTTGGCAAAAAATTTGAATAAAAAACATCCTTCTGAATGGAAGAAATTCACCTATAAAGACCTTGGCTCAATGGCAACTGTAGGTCGAAATTTAGCGGTAGTTGAATTTCCAAAAATGAAATTTGCCGGATTCTTTGCTTGGTGTATTTGGATGTTTGTGCATTTAATTTCCCTTATTGGAACTAAAAATAAAATACAAACTTTTCTCAATTGGGTTTGGAATTATTTCACTTATGATCAATCTTTACGTTTAATAATTTCTCCAAAACAAAAGGAGAAAAAAGAATAATATTAGTTTCAGAAACAAAAAACCATATTTAAAAAGATCTAAGGTTTATAGATTGCATAATCTTCATTATTAAAAATTCGAGTGTAAACTGGTAATTCCAAATTACTACCAAAACTTCTTTTTAATATCACAATATATTTTAATCCCTTGGATTTAACTTTTGAAATATACTCTCGGTTTGCTATTGAATCATTACAAGTTACCCAACCTTTACGATGTGCAAAATACATGGGAGTAGGATAGTCACCACTATTGATTACAATTAAATCTTTTCGCGGAGAAAATGAATCCAATGTCTTTTCAAGGGTTAAAATTTGAGCATCATTTTCATGAATGATAAAATCGTGAAATTGATTTCCTATTCCCTCAATACAAATAATAATTAAAACAAAATTTTTAAGTCTATTTAGTTTAATTTGGTCAATACCGTAACCAGCCATCAATGCCATAATTGGAACAAATGGAATAATATAATAACTATGCTGTGCAAACGTAAATCCAGACTTTAAAACGATAATACAAAAAACCAAAAAACTCAAAATAAAAATCTTTTGTAGCTTTTTTTCCTTTTTAATAAACGTATAAACTAAACCAACTAAGAAAAAGAAAAAACCTATAAACTTAATGGCAGTATCATAGAATTTTTTACTGGAATCTTTAAAGTAATGAAGAATTTCGTGCATTCCATCAAACATACTTTTACCCATAAAAAAATGCCAAAAACCAAAACGTTCAACCAAAAAGGGAACCCAATTAAAATACCACCAAAACACGGGTACTAATAACACAATACTAACAAAGCAAAAAATCAATTTACGTTTCATCACTATTTCTTTATCAAATAATAAAAAAAGAAAAAGTGATAATAAATATCCTGTTGGTAATTTAGATAATACACCAATTAAAACAAAAATAAAATACCACACTAATTGAATATTTATTCTTTTTAAATTATTATTTTTTAAATAATTAAACCCATAATATATCCCCATAATAATCAAAGACATAGCAAAAGTATCAGGCATACTTTTTCGAGAAAACTGAAACCAAATAGAGACTATTAATATAATAGATGCATTAAAAGATATAGATGCTGAAAAATATTGTTTAACTAATTTATAAAAGTAAAAAATTCCTATACTTGATATTAACAAATTGATTAACCTACCATACCAATGCTGGTATCCAAAAATTTTTGAAAATAAAAATATCAAGTAATTTAATATAGGAAACTCCATACCTGTAATACCTGATTTTTCTCCTGCTATATCTATTCTTGGATATAAAATATTATTATCTGCTTCAAGAAAATTTCTTGCAACCATTGTTACCGTTGTTTGTCTCCAATTATGGGCAACCTCCAAGGGTGGATTTGTAATTCCTATAAGTCGAATTATAAAAAAGAAAACTATCCAAAAACGAATGTCCTTGAAAGAAAAATATAGCTTCATAATTGTAAATATATAGATAATAAATTGGCTAATGTAAACAAAAATGGATTCATTTAAAGCCATAATCAATCCTATTTTAAAACAAAATATTACTAATTTTTAAAAAATAAAAACAACTGAAATTTTCAAAATTGATTAAATATTAGTCAAAAAATCAGTTCAAATTTACACTAATTTTTTCTTTTTAAAATCTCATTTTTATAGTAGATTAGAATTGGTTTTTAACTTCCTCCCTTGAGGGAGGATTAAGGTGGGTGACATAATAAAAACCTAAAGAAAAATTGTAAATTTAATTGACCCTCATCACTTGAAACTAATTTCATAAAATCACGTTTAATTATGTAATGTCAAGATTTCAAAATGTGATAAAAAAATATGGTCTGTTGTTAGCAACAGCAATTTCTTTTGTCCTTTTTTTAATCCACAACCAATATGTTTTTCGTTCAGATTTCTCACCTGAAATTGAAAATTATCAAGAAAAATTCAGAAAAAAAATTGACGAATTAGACCAATTTTTAACCTACAAAAAACAACATTTTTCTGATAAAAACATCTCGATTTTGAACCGAGAAGACCTCGAAGAAAACAGTTTTTTTCTACATATTTATCGTAACGATTCGCTTCTTTTTTGGAATACTAATCAACTTCCTGTATCTCGTTTTTCAGATTTTCACTACCCAACAGAAGGAATATTTCACCTTCAAAATGGGTGGTATTTTGCCAAAATATTAAAGGTAAAAAACGTTCAATTAGTAGGTAGTTTTCTAATCAAAAAAGATTATCCATACGAAAATTTACACTTAAAAAACACCTACAATCCGGAGTTATTTTTGCCCTTTCGAGCGAACATAATTTTAGAAAAAGACAACGCTTACCCAATTTATTCGAAAGATAAAAAATTACTTTTTGCGTGGTATGTTCTACCCAATCAATCGATTTCTTCACTCGATAGCGACCTCCTTTTTTGCTCCTTTTTATTGTTCTTTTGTATTGCATTTTTTACGCTTTATAAATTTCAAAAAAGACTGAACCAACCTTTCTTTTGGATATTAATTTCAACAGTTATTCTTGCACGTATAGCAAGTATAAAATGGCATTGGTTTGTCTTCCTTAAAGGTATCACAGCCTTTGATCCAAACCTGTTTTCAAATTCAGAATGGGCGCCGAATTTCGCTGAATTTATTTTACATTGCATTATTGTTTTTTGGGTTATTTTCGCAATTATTAATTATATTAAGCGATTTAATATTGAATTTATTCCAAAATGGACAGGAATTTTATTATTAAATTTTGCGGTATTTTATTCCTTCTTTTTAGGAGAAGCTTACCGTGGTTTAATTCAAAATTCATCCATTCCACTAAAAATAGAAAACTTATTTGAGTTAAATTTTTACTCCTTTTTGACCTTCGTTTCGATGGGACTTTTGTTTTTTGCTTATGTTCAATTTTTGCGAAATACACTTATCCTTATCATCGAACAAGGAACTAAAAAATCGACTGTGATTTTATTTTGGTTGGCCGCAACATTAGGTTGTATTCTTCTCGATATGACTTTCGGAAATCAACAAATCTCACTCCTATTATTACTGTCACTCATTTCTCTTTTGATTATTTATTTCACCTTCCGACAAGGAGAAAAAATTGCGTTCGGTTACGGCGTTTTTCTGCTCTTTTTATTTTCCTTTTTCGTAGCATTAAACCTCGAAGTTTTTCACACCAAAAAAGAAAATACAGAACGTGAACTTTTAGCCAAAAAAATGGCATCCGATCAAGACATTTCATCCGAAGCAGAATTTCTTTCCTTGTCAAAAAAAATAGAAGAAGAAAAATATGTTCAATTGATTTTAGAGCGAAAAATCCGACTGGGAATTTCAGAATTCAAAGAGAATATGGAGCGCCGTTTTTTTAATGGATTTTGGGAACGATATGACTCTGAATTTTACCTCTACGATAACGCAAAAAATTCTCTCATTAATTACAACGAAATTCAATCTACCAATCTCGAAAAACTCGAAGTAATTATCAACAGACATAGCCTACCTTCAGAAATGGATGGCCGAATGTTTTACATCAAAGATTACACTTCGCAGTATAGTTATATCATCCGAATGGATATCAAAAATGAAAATAATGAAACCATCGGAACATTATATTGCGCCTTAAAATCGAAAAAAATTCCAGAGAAAATTGGTTTCCCACGTCTGCTCATTTCAGGTGAAGCAAACGTAATTGAGCCACTCGAAAAATATTCCATCGCGAAATATTATGACGGAAAACTCGTCAGTCATAACGGTAAATTTTCATACCCTTCTGAAGACTTCGGTTTGACCAATAATACACCCACAAAAGTTGGATATTATGACAACGGTGGATATAACCATTATTTGCTCCGAAAAAATTATTTAGACCTCATCGTTCTATCGTTACCAAACACAAATACGCTACACTGGTTCACGACCTGTTCATACTTATTTAGTTTCTTTGGATTGTTTCTTCTCATTCCACTTTCCATTCGCCGACGCAAAGAAATTTTTTATTTCAAACAATTCTCATTAGCTATCCGCATTCAAATTGTATTAATCGGATTGGTATTTGTGACCCTTTTAGTTTTTGGTTTGGGTAGTGGTTCATTCGTTACCAATAAATACAAAGAATACACCAATGAGATGATTCGTGAAAAAATACGTTCATTGGAAAGAGATATGAAACAAAAATATGGTTCCAAAACAGATTTAACAATTGAGCAAAACGGAGATGCCTTAGAATTCGTTCTTCAAAAACTTGCTTCAGTGTTTGTTACAGATATCAATATGTATGACCAGCAAGGTTTTTTGTTAGCGAGTTCTAGACCAAAAATTTTTAACATCGGATTGCTTTCCGAACAAATAAACCCGAAAGCTCTTTTTGAATTAAATCAGTTCAGAAAATCAGAATACATCCACGAAGAAACTATTGGTAACCTGCAATTCTTATCAGCATATTTACCGCTTTACAATAACGAAGGAAATCTATTGGCATTTATCAACCTACAGCATTTTGGTCAACAACAGGGAGTAGAATTTCAAATCAAACAATTCTTGGAAGCCATTATGAATGTTTCCATTCTTCTATTAGCGCTTTCGGTATTATTTGCCTTATTCGTTTCCACGTGGGTAACATCACCGTTGCGGGCTTTAAGACAAAGTTTCTCTAATTTACAATTAGGACAATATAATAAACCCGTATTTTATGGCGCAAAAGATGAAATTGGAGCGCTTGTAGATGATTACAATACAAAACTGAAGGAATTAGCCACTACCACACAAAAACTCGCTCAAAGCGAACGTGAAAGTGCTTGGCGTGAAATGGCGAAGCAAGTTGCCCATGAGATTAAAAATCCACTTACTCCAATGAAGTTGAGCTTGCAACAATTACAACGTGTTTACGACCCAGAAAATCCGATTTCTAAAGAACAACTGAACCGTATTTCAGCTTCGCTTATTGAACAAATTGACACATTAGCAAAAATCGCAAATGAATTCTCAAACTTTGCCAAATTACCAAAAGCCAATGTCCAAAAATTAGATGTTATTACCCTTTTGGAAAGTGTTATCACGTTTTTCAGACAAGAAGATAAAGTTCATATCACCTTTGAAAACACCTTTAAAGAAGCGTATATTTCAGGAGATAAAGATTTGTTATTACGTGTATTTAATAACCTCATCACAAATGCAATACAAGCTATCCCTTCAGAAAATTCAGGTCAAATCAATATTGGTTTACAATGGAAAGAAGAAAGTTGGATTATTTCAATTCAAGACAATGGCGCTGGCATTTCTGAAGAAGCACAAGCCTCTATTTTTGTTCCATACTTTACCACCAAAACAACTGGAACAGGACTTGGATTAGCAATGACCAAACAAATCATTGAACAACATCACGGAAGTATTTGGTTCGAAACCCAACAAGGAGCAGGAACCACGTTCTATGTGCAATTGAAAAGGGAAGACCTATCTCCTCCCTTGAGGGAGGATTAAGGAGGGTGAAAATATGAAATTAGGTCACCTCCCCTACCCCTCCTCAAGGAGGGAAGACGATAAAACCCAAGATTTCAACTATTCCTCCTCAATCTCTATCGCATTTCGAACGTGTTCTTCGAATACTGTTAAATCTTCAAAATGGGTAAGTTGTACTCCTTTGTTTGTTTCATCTAATTCTTGTATGATCTCCAACAATAATTCCAACGGGTCAACTTCATAACCAAATAAGTTACGATCAAAATTTGTTCCTACCAACAAACCATCGTTACTCATTCCTATGCACCAGTTTTCAAGAAACTCTGCTAAAGGAATTACAGTAATTTGATATCCAGACCATTCAGCGTTAATACAAGCATTTGCTAAAGACTTATCCGACCAAAAACAAAGCACATCTAACGGATTGTCTTCTTCATCTACTAATTCATTGGAATAAGAGGTAGCAAAACCATCTTCGCCTTCTAACGCATACACGATTTCATTTGCACAAATAGTTTGTATAAATTTTTCGTGACGTTGTTTTAATGTTTGTTCGTTTTGGGTCATAGTTTAGGCGTTAGGTAAACAAATATAGTTGTAAAAATATAGAAAAGAGAGATTTGTATTATCCTCCCTCTGTGTCTCCCTCCAGAGGGAGGGGTCGAAAATGTGTTTCCCCCTTAGGAGGGGGAGAAAGGGGGAGGATTTTTACTTTTTCTCAAAAAACCACCATTTAGGTTTGAAAGATTGTTTTTGTTCAAAACGATCTTTAATTACTTTATTGATATGTGTCATTCCTTCTTGCACATCATCTGTTATTTTAAGCATCTCTAAATCTTTACTATCAATCGTTTGCTCATCTGCCATTAAATGTAATTGATCAACAAGGGGTTGCCAGTATTCTTTTCCAAATAACACAATCGGAAATTGTTTGATTTTATCTGTTTGTATCAAGGTGATTACTTCAAACATTTCATCCATTGTTCCAAAACCACCTGGTAAAACAACAAACGCATACGAATACTTGATTAGCAACACCTTTCTTACAAAAAAGTGATTAAAACTCAATACCACATCCAAATATGGATTCGGCTTTTGTTCCATTGGTAGCACGATATTACACCCTACTGAAAAGCCATTTTCATCTTTTGCTCCACGGTTTGCTGCCTCCATAATTCCTGGACCACCACCCGTCATTACCGCAAAATCAGATTTGGCAATCTCACGACCAAATTCTCGTGCACGTTGGTAATATGGATGTTCTTCATTGAATCGAGCCGAACCAAAAACAGTGATACAAGGACCAACAAAATGTAACTTTCTAAATCCTCGGATAAATTCAGCCGTAATTTGTAATACGTGAGTAAATTCAGTCCATCTCGAAGAAGGTCCTTTCAAAAACTGACGTTCTCGTTTTACAACATTATTTGGCATACACTTGAGTTGGTTAAGGAATTAAAATTACGAAATCGTTTACAATTCGATGAATGATAGTTGTCGGGATATTATATTCTTTCATTTTGAGCGCACAAAAATCTATCCCTGCCTGGACATCTAACACCAACTGCTTGGGATTTTTAATCGTATAATTATCAGCAAATACCTCTATATCTTTCCATACAATATCCATTCTTTTTCCATTAATTGATAATGCACGACTAATTCGAGTGTAATTAATCAACGGATTTAAAGCATAGGTAACATCATAAGCAGGTGCTAAGTTCCATTGGTTACTTTTCGAATTGTAAATAAACGAATGATTTTTTAAGTGGTCATCCGTATTACAAAAAACAACATTGAAAATCATTCGTTTAAACAACTCTTCGATTTCAGCATAGGGTAATTTTAAGAATATCGCTAAATCAAATAGATTTTCATAACTCGAAACATCAGGTTGTTTAAAATCCCACCCTGTCAGACCTGTTGCAGTTAAGACGTGTTTTTTTTCTCCGTGTTGTCTGTCAAATCGTTGCGTAGCAAAATGCTTATCATCAATTAATTTAGAAGGCATTATATGAATACCTATTTCCTTTAATGTTAGATAATAACAATATTCTACCACTTCTCGTTGAAATGAAATTTCTTCAGATAATCCTAATTTTACAAGGTAATGCTCAAAATCAGCTGAATAAGAAATATCACCAGGAATAATTTGACCCGTCCTTTTGTTTTCAGCAATTAACACTTTTGGACGCACTCCACCAGCAGATGAACCAATTTTAAAAAGGGTCAACAATGCTTCGTGATTCAAGGCTTTTAAGGTAGTCTGTTCCTTTTGCTCTAAAATTTGTTCAACCAACGACACCATTTCATTCAACTGAACCATCGTAATTGATGCCGTTTCTTTGGCGGGATAATATTCAAGTGCACCCATACCACGATTTGAAACATACGAAAGTTGTTCTAATACAGAAAGATGGTTAAACTTTTGAGTTGAATTCTCTATCCATTGTTTGAAGATAATATTACCAAATAAATCAGGGAGTGAATCCGCAAACATAGGTGGAATACCCCGAAATGTATCATTATTAAATTGAGAAAAAACCTGCACTGAATTAGTTCTTTTCAAAATTCCAGTTAATGGAAACAATTCTGAATAGCGGTTATCGTTTAAAAAATCAGGATTATATTGAAAGTAAGATTTATATTGATGTTCGTCAACATTTAATTTCCCTATTTCTTGACCAAAACAAAAAACAGACAAGGTGTTTATCTTATTCATCATTTTAACTAATATAAGGATGTAATTGTTTCCTGTTCAGACCTACGTTCTAGAATAAACTGATGTAATTCAGTCATTTTATCAAAGTGCAACAAAACCTTTAACATAGTGTCAATTGTAAAATTTTTACCAGATTCAACATTCTGTATAGTCAACCGCGAAACATTTAATTTATCCGCCAATTCTTGTTGTGATAATTTTTCTTGTTTACGCAATGCTTTTATCCATAAACCGATTTCGATTTTACAATCTTTAATTTTTAATGGTTTCAAAAACATAATGCATATTATATATGTCAAATATATAAATATTAAAATAAAATGTATAATATAATTTACAATTTTAATGTATAATTTATTTACGTATTGCTATTTTTAAAATAGTTTTTATGGGTATAACCCTAAAAACTTTTTGTTTTAGATACTTTTTAGGGTTGTAATCTATTTTTGTATTAGAAAGGGGACAAAGGGGGATGACACAACGTATTTAACACTAAAAAAAATTAATCCACTCGTTTACACTTCCTTTTTTAAAAATTTTTATCTTTGATTTAATCTCAAAAGAGAGAGATTTATTTAAAAAAATAGCGTTTGCTAAACAACCTGTCCCACGCTTTTTTATTTGTTTTATTTTTTTCTACTGAGGGACGAGTAGACTTAATAAATTCTTTATGGTAAAAAAAATCCTTTTTTTAATGTCAATGAGCTTTGGAATAATCCTACCAACGATAGCTCAAAAAATTCCTTCGTATGTGCCTACCAATGGGTTAGTTGGTTGGTGGCCTTTTAATGGAAATGCGAATGATGAAAGTGGAAATGGAAACCACGGAACAGTGAATGGAGCTACGTTGACTGCAGATAGGAATGGAGAATCGAACAAAGCTTACAGTTTTAATGGTATTAATAATTTTATTGAAATTAAAGATTTTGATAATTTAGATAACAAAACTGAAGCAACTTTTTCGATTTGGGTAAAGTCTACTAATTCTTATAGCCCATTTTGCAAATCTAGCAACACAATGCTAGGAGATTTTCGAATTCAGGGAAACACAAATTCACTTTCTTTAATATATAACGGTCAAGAATATATTTTTAATGGAATAAATGGATTTAAAAACCAAGATTGGAATCATTTTATTATCAAAATTCAAAATATGATACCAATTTTATACCTAAACAATATATCAATTACTAAATATAGTTTTGGTGTAAAATTTGGAATAGATAGGACAACGTCCTTAAAAATTGGATCAGATCCTTGGGGTAATATGGAATATCATTCAGGCCAAATCGACGACATAGCCATTTACAACCGCGCTTTAACCCAAGAAGAAATCACCAATCTTTACAAAGGTTGTGCTAAAGAAACAGCAACTTTAAATCCAACGAATGGTGTTGTCTTAAAAAATGCTTCACCAATTACATTGAGTGCTTCACCAGCTGGTGGTGTGTTTGCAGGAGAGGCGATTGCAAATGGTCAGTTTGCACCTGCAAAAGCTAATTTAGGAACGAATACAGTGAACTATCGCTTTACAAATAGTACGGGTTGTCAAGATACTACACAATTTAAAGTAATGGTATACGATACTTTAGGAAACGTTTGTTCAAGTACAGACACTCTAAAAATCAAAGTAAAACTTACCACAGGTGTTTATTCAAACCAAACTACTAATTTATCGGTGTATCCTAATCCAACATCGGATGTGTTAATCATTGATGCATCGGATGTTAAAACATTATCAGGATACAGTTACCGTATCTTAGACATCCAAGGAAAAGAAGTTTACAAAGCAGTTGTTTCTAACGCTAAAACTGAAATTTCGCTAAAAACAATAGGAACGAAAGGTGTGTATATTCTGCACATTTTGGATGCAAATAATACATCTATTGAAAACAAAAAAATTGTATTGGAATAATTCCGTTCTTTCATCATATTTCAAAACGCTTCACAGATTTGTGAGGCGTTTTTTGTTTTTAATCCATCAAAAACTCTTCTACATTTTCAGGTGTGATAATATACGTTTCAGCATTTGAATAAGCATCCATAAACGTTTTTGGAATTTTATGTTTTTTGGTGCTATTCCATTTAAATTCAAAGGCTTTTAATACATTATCTTGTTCTTCTAAATAATCAACTTCTTGTTGTTGTGTTGTACGCCAAAAATATCTAAAACCGTAAAAATCATTTTTTTGTAAGTATTTTAAACGTTCACTAATAACATAATTTTCCCATAATGCCCCAACATCTGAACGTAGTTCAACAGGAGAAAAATTACCAATGATTGCATTGCGAATACCATTGTCATAAAAATATATTTTACGGCTCTTTTTTAACTCATTTCGGACATTTCTACTAAAAGCAGTTAAACGATACACTACATAGGTTTTTTCCAGCAAATCTATATAGCGTTCTACAGTTTCCTTATCCGCTCCAATCGTTTTCGCTAATTCATTATACGATACTTCATTTCCAACTTGTAAAGCCAAAGCCTTTAGCAAAGATTGTAATACATCAGGTTTTTTTAATTTATTATGTGATAATACATCTTTATACAAATAACTATCTGATAAAATGGATAATATCTTCTTTTCATTACCAGGATTATTCACCACTTCGGGATAATACCCAAAAACCAAACGTTCATTGAGTAATCGTTTCTCCGTTAACAATCCGTGTTTATTGACCATCTCTTCAAACGAAAAAGGCAAAAGCAAATGTTCCCATTTACGACCAGTCAAAGGTTCATTAATTTCTTCGGCTAACTCAAATGCAGATGAACCAGTAGCGATAATTTGCACATCCTTTAATTTATCTACTCCTATTTTTAAGGTCAACCCAATATTTTCAATACGCTGTGCTTCATCTATAATCACCAACTTTGCATCACGAAAAAGTCGTTTTAATTTCAACTCATTCATATCCTTAAACAATACTCTAACGTCAGCATCATCCCCATTAAAAACAATGTAAGGAATAGTTGATTTTTCAAGTAATAATTCAGTTAAAGTTGATTTACCAACTTGCCTTGGTCCTAAAATCAAAATAGACTTACCTGTAAATAATTCTTTTTCAATTTTATGTAGAATATTTCGTGTAATCATTTTGTTTTTATTTTAATCAAAAGTATAATAATTTTCGTATGTAAACGAAAAAAAACATAATATTTCTCGTATGCAAACGAAAAATATTATAATAATTTTCGTTTTACAATAGTCCTCCCCCCTGCCATTCTCTAGGAGGGCAGACGATAATACTCAATAATTCAACAACTTAAAATTACGAAAATCTGTTTCCTACCTTGAGAAGAGAAAGTATACTTTCGAAGAGCAAACGATAGTGCAGGGAAATTAAGGTGGGTGATAAAAGGGGATGACAATATAAATTTGGTCACCTCCCCTGCCCCTCCTCTAGGAGGGAAGACGAATGGGTCAAAATTATTTTTAAAAATTTTTCCCCCACTCTATCCCCAATATTTCATTTTTAATTAACTTAAATAAAAAAACAAACATCGATCCTATGGCTAAAATTTGGAAATTCATTCCGCAACCCAATCAAAACGAAATCGAAACCTTACAAAACGAGTTAAACATACCCCTACACTTTGCTAAAATTCTAACCCAACGAGGCATTCAATCTTTCGACGAAGCAAAATCTTTTTTCAGACCAATTTGGGAAGAAACACACGATCCCTTTTTAATGAAAAATATGGGATTGGCCGTAGAACGATTAAACCAAGCCATTAAAAGAAATGAAAAAATTCTCCTTTTTGGAGATTACGATGTAGATGGAACCACAGCCGTAGCCGTGATGTGGAACGTGTTAATTGATTATCACGGAAGATTAGACTATTACATACCTGATCGATATGCTGAAGGTTATGGAATTAGTTTTCAAGGAATTGATTTTGCAAAAGAAACAGGAGTTACGCTTATCATTGCGTTAGATTGTGGTATTCGTGCCGTAGATAAAGTAAATTATGCCAAAGAATTAGGAATTGATTTTATCATTTGTGATCACCACCAACCAGGAGATGAAATTCCTGATACCATTGTTTTAGACCCAATGCAAATAGATTGCCCCTATCCCTTTAAAGGACTTTCGGGATGTGGTGTTGGTTTTAAATTACTACAAGGTTTATTTAAAACAAACGATTGGGGAACAGATATTTTACTGCAACAATTAGATTTATTAGCCATTAGTATAGGTGCTGATATTGTTCCTGTTACAGATGAAAATCGCATCTTCTGCTATTATGGATTAAAAGTATTAAACCTAGCACCTCGTGTAGGAATTCAAGCCTTGGTAAAAATTGCCAAACGTGAATTTCCGCTTTTATTGACCGATGTCGTATTTGTCATTGCGCCACGTATCAACGCAGCAGGAAGAATTCAATCTGGAATAAAATCAGTAGAATTAATGATTTCAAATGATGCAGATGCTGTGCAAACAATTGCCAAAAGCATTGATACAGATAATGAAGAACGCAAAGAATTGGATGCTCAAATTACGTTCGAAGCCCTACAACAAATCGAAGAAGACGTTCATTTTTCTACTAAAAATACAACCGTTGTTTTTCACCCAGAATGGCACAAAGGGGTAATTGGAATTGTAGCATCGCGATTGATTGAAACACATTATCGTCCAACAATTGTATTAACAGAATCAAATGGAAAAGTTACTGGTTCAGCGCGCAGTATCAAAGGAGTAGACATTCATCAGGCGCTAACAATGTGTGAAGAAATTCTAGAGCAATTCGGGGGACATACATTTGCAGCAGGTATGACTTTGTTACCAGAAAACGTCCAAGATTTTAAAGAACGTTTTGAGTTGGCTATAACCCATTTATTAGAAAATCCTTCCCCAGAAGAAGAGATTTTTATTGATACAGAAATCAACTTTGAAGAAATATTTCAATCCAACGAAAGCACCAAAGAATTTCCAAAATTAGGTCGATTGTTATCGCAAATGGAACCCTATGGGCCTGGTAATATGAAACCTATCTTTTTATCAAAAAACTGCATCGTCTGTGATGCTACCCTACTGAAAGGAGAACATTTAAAAATATTGGTCAAACAAGCGAACTCGGATATTCAACTCCCTGCAATCGGTTTTAGAATGCCCGAATTGTACGATTTAGTTACGTCGGGTTGTGCCATTGATTTGGTTTATACCATCGAATCCAACACGTGGAACAACAAAACGACCTTACAATTAATGATTAAGGATATTAAAAAGGGTGGGGTTTAAATCAAACGAGTTAATCTTTGATTAATTAATTCTTTATAATTTGTCTTAGTATTATCAGAAAGAAAAGAGTTATCTATTAATTCAAAAATTGCCGTTTTTTTGGTTTCAAAACGCTTAAAAACGCCTTTTATTTGCTTGATATTTAATCCTAAATCTAACCCAAAACTTTCAAAATGTTCACGCTTAAATTTCTTCTTTTTACCTTGAAGAGTTAAAGCCAATTCTTCTTCATCTTCAGGTAAAATAATTGCTACATTCAACAAATCATAAGCAGGTGCTAATGTCCAACCCCTTGCACTTTCTATCATTGAGAAATTTTTTAAATGCATATCATTATTTCCTGTTAAAAAAGAAAATAAAGTAATTTCAAAAAGAAATAGAACATCTAAAAGGGTATTTTCAGAATAGGAATGAAGTGCTTTTCCTATTTTTTCCATCGAACCTTTGTATTTATCAAAAGCCTCCGTTATCTGAAACATATCCAACATATGAATTTTTGAATTGTCAATTCTATCAATTCGCTTTGTAATATATGCTAATTCACCTGATTTCAAACGTATAAGGGAAGATGGTACACAATTAATACCAACCAATTCCGCAAATTTCATTGTTAAATGCTCATTTTCTGGCATTTCAGGAAAACGAGCAGTTGGGGGTTTAAAAATATAATGACCACCAAGTGCTCCAACAACAGTTAAACGATCTGTTGATTTATCTTTAACACCAGGAACCAAAGACATTGATAATTTTGCTTGAACACCTGGAACAGACACACTTCGATCAACAACATCTTTTGCTAATCTTTCCATTTCATCCAAGGAATAATCTACAACTGGAACTACCGATTTATTAAAAAATTTAGACACACATTTTTCGTGATAATCCGTTTCATTTTCAACGATAGAATAGCAATATAAACATTTAGTTTTCATCTTCTTCTGTCAAAATAGGTTCAACACTTACTGCTCCAATACAATTTTGACAACAAGCCAATAATAATCCCATTCGATCATTGATATTGATTTTCCAACTTTTAGATGCAATGTCTAACAACCATCCTTCAGGAATAAGTCCTTCAAAAAATGGAAATAATCGATTATCTGTAAACGGTTTTTCTCTCACAGGCATTGTAAAAGTTAGAAACTTAGCTGGATAATTTTGAATGTATTTTTCGTCGTATTGAAAAACATACATTCCATCCTCTGTTTCAGTGATAATCCCAGCAAAAATAGTGTTATATAATACCTTACCCTTTCTCATTGCTTCTCTTTGGTACTAATTCGTGTCCAAACATTTTCAATACCAAATTTACCTTGTCAAGATTTAAATTAGTTTTACCCTGTTCTATTTTACGCACAACAGTTAGCGCAACACCAGCACGTTCAGCAAATTCTTCCTGAGTTAGATTTACTTCTTTTCTTCGTTCTTTGACAAAATCTGAAAGGACACTCATTATATGCAATTAAATATAATTTTAAGTAAAAATACAAAATTATATGTAATTAGATATAATTTAGAATAAAAGATTGATTTTATATGCTAAAGCATATAATCAATATCACTTTCGAATAACTAAATCAAATGATTTTGAGAATTTATCAGAAGAAAGAAATAGAAAAGGAACCAATCCTAAAAAACCATAAGTGGAAACAGATTTGAAATCTATCGTATATAAATTAACGAGCAAAGCAACCACTGAAAAACCAATGTAAAAAGCCAAAATTGACTTGTAATTCATTTGTGGTTTTAGAGTGATAAAATTCAATTTATCTTCTGAAACTTTGAAATAAATAGTTTTAGAATATTTATTATCAGACACTTCAATTATATATGAGCCAGGTGACAAAGAATGAGAAAGTTTAATGTTAGTCTTATTGATTTCTCCAATTGAAACACCATTGATTTTAATATCGTATTTCTTTGACTTAAAAAAAGTTTTACCGTTGTGATTTAATGAAATGAGTAAATTGTCTTGCATTTAATGGTTATTTCTTTCAAAGATACTCATTTATTTAGCCGTTGATAAAACAAGTCTTTATACGTTTCTGAAACTGGTAATAATTCTCCCTTAATAGAAACACGTTCTCGTTCAATTGCTTCGATGTGATTAAGATTGACCATATACGATTTATGAATACGAACAATAGCACTATTTTCAAGGTCTTTCTCTAATTCCTTAAATGTTTGTAAAGTCATAATTCGTTTCTTATCAGTATGAATACGGCGATAATCTCCCATTCCCTCAATGAAAAGAATGGAATTCAGAGATACTTTTTCCAATCGATATTCCGTTTTCACAAACAATGAAGTTGGTGCTACGTTGTGAATAAGCGAAGTAAGTGATTGTTGCACACGCTCCATCGCCATATAAAAGCGGTCAAAAGGAAACGGTTTTAGCAAATAATCCGTAATGTTTAATTCAAATCCTTTGATAGCAAATTCAGGATAAGCGGTTGTAAAAACGATAGCGCACTCTTTTGATAATTGTTCCGCTAACTGAATACCAGAAACTTCACCCGTATTAATATCCAAAAGCAATAAGTCAACCGTGTGTTGTTTCAAATACAAAAGCGCATCTATTCCATTGTCAAATTGTGCTTGTAAGGATAAAAAAGGAACTTTAGCGACGTACGATTGCATACGTTCCATTGCTAAAGGTTCATCCTCTACTATTATGCAACTAATTTGCCTCATAAGGAATAGTTAAATCCACACAAAAATATTCATTTTCTTCCTGAATATTAAGTGTATATGTTTCTTTATAGATTAAATCTAATCGTTTTTTCAATAATTGATTTCCTAATCCATTCGAAGAAATTAAATCTCCAGATTCAGTAGCAATACGATTTTTACATATAAAACGTAATGTATGCTGTTCTTCTATAAATTCAATTTGAATTGCATTTCCTGTTTTAAACGATGAAGCATACTTAAAGGCATTTTCAATAAAAGGGATAAACACCAATGAAGCAATAAATCCGTCTGTATTCGCTACCTTATTTTGAATAGTTACATAATCTGAATTTGAAGCACGTAACTGATGCAACGAAACATATTTTTCAATAAAATGTAATTCAGTTTCAAATCGAACTTTTTCTGATTTAGACTCAAATAACATATAGCGCATAATATCAGACAATCGGTTCAAAAAATCAGATGCTTTCTCTTGGTCTTTGTGAATTAACACATCAATGTTATTCAGTGAATTAAATAAAAAATGTGGATTTAATTGTGATTTCACCAACTCCATTTCAATTTGATGATTTTGCTCTGTTAATGCCTCTTTTTCTTTGTTTATTATAAACCAATCAAAAAATAATCGCATAAAAAGACCTAAAATACCATGCAATAAACTTAATAATGCACTAAAAATCAAAATAGTGAAGAAGATTTCAAATTTGATTTCAATACTTGGATTTACATATGATCCATAATATTTTAATATTGCAAGATTGATCGTAGAGGTTAATATACCTATTGAAATGCAGTAGAATAAACCTTTTATTATGATTTTAAAGTAATGAATTTTAGTATTTATGGCTTTAAAAATAAAAAAATAAAAGCTATAAAAACCCAACATTGAAGAACTTACATTAATAAACCAAAATTCAGTTTTTAAAAACCTTATCGTATCTCCTGAAGGATTCGATGGGTTTGAAATGTTTGAAAGAAGTAAAGAAAATAGAATAATTGTAATGAAAAAATAGATAAACCAATAGCTAAATCGGATTCCAAATTTTAATAATCGTTTCATAATAAATAGTTTTAAAGTTTATATGGTAAAACTCTATAAACTATTGCAAAGTAAAAACTTAAATAGGTAACCAACACCTATTTGTCTGTGAAATGGCATTTTTTATCTGTGAAAATAAATAGGATTGTAAAATCTATCCGACTATCACTCTCTCAAAATGATTTTCACCAAATGCATACGGAATGTAAGCCAACGATGGAATTTCATTGGTAATAATTACCGCTCCACGTTTACCAATGGTAATACTTCCGTGTGTTTCGTGAATTCCCATTGCATACGCAGCATTTAAGGTCAACGCATTAATCGCCTCTTCCGGTGTCATTTTCATTTTAATACACGCCAACGAAAATACCACTTGAAGATTTCCTGTAGGTGTTGTTCCTGGATTATAGTCACTTGCAAGTGCCACAGGAATACCTGCTTCCATTAATTTGCGTGCATTACCAAACGGTATATTGATAAAATGTGAGCAACTTGGCAACAACGTAGGCATACATTCTGAATGCTTAATTGCATCGATATCTTCATCGGAAAGTTCTTCTAAATGATCCACAGAAAGAGCACCTAATTCAATCGCTTTAGCAATTCCTCCCATCACAGAAAACTGGTTTACGTGCACCTTTGGGGTTAAACCATATTTTTTTCCTGCGGTTAGAATTTCTTCCATTTCTTCGACAGAAAAATAATTTCTTTCACAGAAAATATCAATGTAATCTGCTAAATTTTCCTCTGCAATTTTTGGAAGCATATCATTGATAATTAAATCAATATATCCTCGATGATTTTCTTTGTATTCTTTCGGAAAAGCGTGTGCTCCTAAAAACGTTGCTTTTACTTCAATCGGTAAGTTTTCTTTTAATCGTTTAATAACACGAAGCATTTTTAACTCTGCATCAACGGTTAACCCATAGCCTGATTTAATTTCAATCGCACCCGTTCCTGTAACAATCACTTTTTGAACACGTTGATATGCTTCTTCGTATAATTCGTCTTCTGATTTTTCAGCTAATCTTCGCGCAGAATTTAAAATACCACCTCCTTTCAATGCAATTTCTTCGTAAGTAAGTCCTTTGATACGATCCACAAACTCTTCTTCTCTACTCTTCGCAAATACGATGTGCGTATGTGAATCACAGAAAGCAGGTAAAACATATTTCCCTTCAGCATCTATCACTTCCACCCCTCTCCAATCGGTAATTCCTTCCCATTCATTCATTGCACCATAGGCAACAATGATACCGTCTTCAATTGCCAAATATGCGTTTTCCAAAATAGGCAAATGTTGCATTTCAGTACCGATACGAGCAATGGGCATATCTTCGCCATATTGCACTAAACCTTTGATATTTTTAATCAATATTTTAGACATAGAATGAGAATTTTTACAAAGAAAAAAATTATTGAGAAATTACTACTAAAAATCAAGAAAATCATCCAACATACGGCGGTCTTTTTTCGAAGGACGTCCTGTTCCCATATCGCGATACACCCGTTGTGCTTCTTGATAAGATTTAAATTTTTCAACTTCTTCTATTGGTGTAATGTCTTCAATATAAATCGATACCAATTTTGGTCCAACACGTTTTTCCAACAATTCAAGTACTTTATATGAAAATACCGCACTATTTTTGTGAATGTTAATTGTATCTCCCATCTTAATATCACGCGATGGTTTTACATCCATTTCATTGATTTTTATTTTTCCTTTTGAAATCAATTCAGAAGCTTGCGAACGTGTTTTAGTTAAACGTACCGCCCAAACATATTTATCAATTCGAAGTGCCATATAGAATACTTAATTTACCAAAAATAAAAAACCTCAACCAAAACTGATTGAGGTAAATTCTAAAAATGAATTTCTTTTTAGTGAATTGCTGGAGCAAAATCTTTTGTCCCCAAATCCTTCAACATTTTAGTGTGCTCTTTAATTGCACCAAAAAACGTTTTGTAAGAATAGTATGGTAAGTTATACTCGTGAGCAGTTTGTTTAACGATTTCAGATAATTTCTTATAATGAACGTGGCTTATTGTCGGAAATAAATGGTGTTCAACCTGAAAATTTAAACCTCCAACATACCAAGAAAATAAAGCAGCTTTAGGAGCAAAGTTTGCAGTATTGTACAATTGATTTACAGCCCAATCAGCTTCAACTACACCCGAATCATTTGGTACTGGATAAGTAGACGTTGGTACCACGTGAGCAGGCTGAAAAATAGCAGCTAAAATTAATCCAGCAATAAAATGCATCACAAAGAAACCAATTAACGTTCCATACCAAGGTAACGCTGAAAACATAAATGGTAACCCAAGAATGATTGGGAAATACAACACTTTTGTAATAATAATGTTAGTCAACAATTTACCGTAAGTTGTATTTTGTGTTTTCAATAAATCATCACGTTGGAACTCTTTCGCTTGAATAAAATCTTTCGCCGTACACCAAGACAATGTCATCAATCCATAGAAAAACCAAGCATACATATGTTGAAAACGGTGAAATTTAAATCTTTTCGCGTGTGGTGTAAAACGCATAAGTGGTCCTGGATCAATGTCTTTATCCATTCCTGTAACGTTTGTATAGGTGTGGTGTAAAACATTGTGTTGAATTCTCCAGTTAACGTCTGAACCACCCACTCCATTAATTACATACCCCAACCATCTGTTTACCCCATCATTTTTTGAATAGGCACCGTGGTTTGCGTCGTGCATAATAGATAGTCCAATTCCTGCCATACCTAATCCCATAAGTATCCACATTAGATACGATAAAAGGGTTGAAGTAATAACAGTATTTAATAAAATAAAAGGAACTAGATACAAGGAAATCATAAAAACAGTTTTGAAAACCATTCCTGCATTTCCAAACTTTGTAATATTATTCTCTTTAAAGTATTCCCTTACTCTTTTTTGTAATGTTTTATAAAAATCTGCATTGTGATTTTTAGAAAAAGTTACGTTGGGATTGCTCATATAAAAATTTTTAGTATACAAAGGTACACCATTTTTGTCCTTCAACCACTAAATAATTAATAAGGAATTATAAACTTAACTTAAAATACCACATTTAAGGTATTAATATTATCAATTATTCTAGCATTTTAAAAAACTATATATTGATTTACAATTAATTATTGTTGTGCATTTATTCCGAAAAAACTTTATCACCATCAAAATGTTAAGATTTAATATCTTACTTTTTATTAATTAATTTTGTTCTTTCAAATCAAATTAAATATGTCAAATTCTAACTATTGCGTTAACTATTTTAAAAAACAACGTTTTGTAACTTCTGAAGTTACCATAGGTACGGTTAAAGTAGGGGGTGGAAATCCAATTTTACCTCAATCGATGACGACTACGGATACCATGGACACAGAAAGTTCTGTTGCACAAGCGAAACGTATGATTGATGCAGGTTGTGAATTAGTTAGATTGACTGCTCCTTCTAAAAAAGAAGCTGAAAATTTAGGTGAAATCAAACGCATCTTAAATCAAGATGGGTATCACAAACCGTTAGTAGCGGATATTCATTTCACTCCAAATGCTGCTGAAATTGCTGCAAAATTGATTGAAAAAGTGCGAGTAAATCCAGGAAATTACGCAGACAAAAAGAAATTTGAAGAAATAGAATTTACAGATAATAGTTACCAAGATGAATTAAAACGCATCGAAGAAAAATTCACTCCACTTGTTCATATATGTAAGGAACACGGAACTGCAATGCGTATTGGTACCAACCACGGATCACTATCTGATAGAATTTTAAGTCGTTTCGGTGATACCCCTGAAGGAATGGTAGAATCTGCGATGGAATTCTTACGTATTTGCAAAAAAAATGACTACCACCAATTGATCATTTCTATGAAAGCAAGTAACACATTGGTAATGGTTCAAGCTTACCGATTGTTGGTGAAAACCATGCAAGAAGAAGGAATGAATTACCCGCTACACTTAGGAGTAACAGAAGCAGGAGATGGAGAAGATGGACGTATCAAATCAGCTGTAGGAATTGGTGCTTTGTTAGAAGATGGATTAGGAGATACGCTACGAGTTTCTCTTACAGAAGATCCTGAATTTGAAATTCCAGTTGCTCAAAAATTGATCGCAAAATCAAATTTAGCTAATCTATTAGAAATAGATACGAACGAAGAATTGACTTATAATCCTTTTCAATACAATAGAAGAAAAACGCACGAAATTGGAAATATTGGAGAAAAACATACTCCGATTGTATTTGCTGATTTAAGTTCAAAAACTGAAATCAAACCTGCAAATTTCTTTGGTTTTGGGTATAATTATTCGGTTGAATTAGATAAGTGGAATTTACAAGATTTAGCAGCCGATTATGTTTTCATTGGAAAAAATACTATTTCTTTCGAACTACCAGGAATGTTATCTGTAGTTCAAGAATACAAAACTTGGTTACAAGATGGTCAGTATAAAAAACAACACTATCCTATTTTAACTATTGATCAAGCTAAAGATAATGCGCCATCGTCTGAATTCTTTTTACTTATAGAAGATTTAAATCTACCTATTGAATTCATAAAAAACAATCCAAAAGCTATTTTAGTTTTAACTACAAAATACGATAATAAAACACAAGTATTTAGAAAAAACAGAATTGCATTAGATAAAGCTAATTTAACTAATCCTGTCGTTTTTAAATATGATTACAAAATTACTGATCAAGAACAATTTCAATTATTCAGTTCAAGTGACAGTGGAAACCAATTTATTGATGGATATGGTGACGGAATTTGGATTACAGGACCTCAATCGATTGTGTTTTTGAATTCACTTTCGTTTGGAATTTTACAAGCCACTCGTACACGTATTTCCAAAACAGAATACATATCTTGTCCTTCTTGTGGTCGTACTCTTTTCGATTTACAAGAAACAACGGCTAAAATCAGAAGCAAAACTTCCCACTTGAAAGGTATCAAAATTGGTATTATGGGTTGTATCGTTAATGGTCCAGGTGAAATGGCAGACGCAGATTATGGATACGTTGGAACAGGACCAGGAAAAATCCATTTATACAAAGAAAAAGATGTTGTTCGTAAAAACGTCAACGAAGAAGAAGCGGTAGATGCCTTAATCGAGTTAATAAAAGAAAACGGAGATTGGGTTGAACCTAAATAATCTTGATTCTTTTTCAATGAAAGAGTTTATATCGATTTCCGTTTTTTCAATTGCATTTACTTTTATTATTCTTGTAAATCATATTTTACCTATTAATAATAGTTTTATCAATTTTAAAAGTGACGAAATAAATATTGAACACAAAATCATTTCAAATGAAAATTTAGCTTCCATCATTGATTATCACAAAACAAATATTGCATTTGCAAAGAGACCAGCTACCACGTTTTTAATTGAAACATTATCCAATATTTGCTCCATTTCCAAAGGATTATCTTTTGTTTTAGTAAACTTTTTTTTATTCTTTTTGTGTGGTTTACTGTTGTATTATTTAACTCAATTAGTGGTTAAGGAGAAAATCTATAGTTATACAACGGTTGGATTGTTTTACTTAAGTTTTTCTGTGTTTTTTGCTTTCTTTGACTCTATTCACACCTACGATGAACCATTACAGTATTTTTTAATTTTATGTAGTCTAATAGCGTTTATTAAACAAAAAAAACTCTATTTCATCACAATATTTACATTAAGTTTAATCGCTCGTGAGTCAGGCTTATTACTGATTCCAGCGCTGCTTATACTAACAAATAAAAAAGACACAGCATATTTATCAAAACAAAACATAAAAAGCAGCATTTATCTTTTTATTCCTTTATTAATATACATTTGTTTTATAGCTTTTTACACAAATAAACATCAAATATCAGAAGCATCTCAATCTGATTTTTTAAATAGATTGGATCATTTTAATTATAATTTTCAAAATCTAAATTTTGCCTTAGAATCCTTTACTTCATTATTTGTCGCAATAGGATTTCAAACTTATATAGTTATTATCTACTGCATAAAAAATAGAGTTAACAGATTAGAAACCAAAATGATAAAGGCATTTTTAATTACTTTATTTTTGAATACCCTTATCGTTCTAATAGCAACAAAAGCACGTGAAACTAGATTATTCACCCTTCCGCTTTTTTTAATATGGCCAATACTTGGAAAGTTTTTAATAATTGAAATAAAGCATTTTATTGAAAACAATAGAATTACATTATTAATTAAAAATGAATGGTTTATTTTGACTTTTTCTTTAATCGTTTTATTGGAAGTATTATTCTACAAGTTTATTTATGTATCAACTGTAAATGCAAAAGGTGGGAGTTTTCAAGATGAATATTTCTTAATTATTTGTTTATTAATTTCCTTTCACTTTCTAATCAATTTATTTAGTATTTTAAAAATGAAAAGATAATCATCTTCAATTGTTTTTATCAACGTATTAAAAAAGGTTTCTGTTTAACATAATATTAAATTCAATTTCAAGAAATTTAATCAACTATCGTAAGATACCACATTGAAAATAAAGAACACTAATAATCAGTTGATTAAACAAAAGTTAGTTTCGAGAGCCTAAACCAACAGAATAATAAGGTCTCAACTAAAAATAAAAATGGTGGCTGAAGTTCTCGAAGCCACTATTTTTTCACAAACACATATATCTGGGAGCTATATCCACCCTTCATTGATTTAGCATTGGAAATAAACCCATTCAGAATTCCTTTCAACATAGATCCTCCTTTATACTTTTCCGAAAGCATACTCACATAATACGAGTCAAACTTCATTGGCAAGGTGTCACGATGAACTAAACCAAACGTTTCAATTAATTTTTTAATTGTATTTTCTTGAAAGTGGTATAAGTGTCGTGGAACATCATAAGCGGCCCAATATTCTTTATAATGTTGTGAATCCCACGAATTCATATTTGGAACAGCAATGATAAATACACCGCCTGATTTAATCGTACGAACGATTTCTGCGACATCTCTTTGTAGATGATATACGTGCTCCATCACGTGCCACATTGCCACAACATCTTTTGATTCTGAAGGAACTGAAATTAACTCTTCTAAAGGTTTTAGATGAATAGAGAAGTTATTTTTAGCAAATAATTGAGCATCGTAATCAGGTTCAAAACCTTCTACATTATATCCATTTAATTTCGCTGTATTCAAGAAATGTCCTGTTCCGGAACCAACTTCCATCAATTCTTTTCCTTTGGTATATTTCCTTAATAAAGCAACTTTTTTGATTAAGGTATAGTTACGAACGATGTTATAAATCGAATTAATCAAGCCTTTTTTAGAAGAAGAATGCGAAATATACTCATCACTTTTATAGTAATTTCCAATCACCTCTTCCTTTGGAATTGGATTTGTAAAATGAAAATCACAATTAGTACATTTGACAATTGTGAACTCTTCTTTGGTAATCATCCAATCCTTTAACGTAAGATGATGCGTTGTCTCTGTATGATTACATACAGGACAATTTGAAATGTGATTTAAATGTTCCACGTGAAACTATCTTCCTAAATAAATTAATAAAACGGATACATCGCTAGGTGAAATACCACTAATTCTTGAAGCATGACCAATAGTAACAGGACGAATGGCATTCAATTTTTCTCTTGCTTCTAAAGAAATACTCTTTAATTGGGTATAATCCATATCATCCGGAATCTTTAAATCATCCAAACGATGCATTTTTAACGCCATTTCTTCTTCTCGCTGAATATATCCTTCATACTTCAATTGAATCTCCGTTTGCTGTACAATATCATTATGTTCTTCATTAAAAGAGAAAACCTTCTCAGCTAAAAGCTCATCCATCTTAACCAAATGATCAATGTTAACATTTGGACGCGTAATAATAGAAGTAAATTTCACCTGTTGAGAAATAGGAGCACTCCCTATTTCCTCTAATACAGGATTTGCAAATTGTGGCTTAACTCCTGTTTCAGCTAAATGTTTTTTAAATGAAGATACACCTTGATTTTTCTTATCAACTAAACGCATCATTTCATCATCAGCCATTCCAATTTGAAAAGCCAAAGGAGTTAAACGTAAATCAGCATTATCTTGACGAAGTAGAATACGGTATTCAGCACGGCTTGTAAACATCCTATAAGGCTCTTTCGTACCTTTAGTAATTAAATCGTCTATTAAAACACCAATATAGGCTTCAGAACGGCTTAAAATAAACGGATCTAATTGTTTTATCTTACGATGAGCATTAATTCCAGCCATTAATCCTTGACAAGCCGCTTCTTCGTAACCAGTAGTTCCATTTATTTGACCAGCAAAATATAAATTCTCAACCAATTTGGTTTCTAACGTATGCTTTAACTGTGTTGGTGGGAAATAATCATATTCGATCGCATAACCAGGACGAAACATCTTAACATTTTCAAATCCAGGAATCGTTTTCATTGCAGCTAATTGAACTTCTTCAGGCAAAGAAGTACTAAAGCCATTCAAATAGATTTCGACTGTTTTCCAACCTTCAGGTTCTATGAATAACTGATGTCTATCACGCTCTGCAAAACGATTGATTTTATCTTCAATACTCGGACAATATCTAGGACCAGTACTTTTAATCGCACCATTAAACATTGGAGAACGATCAAAACCTGTTCTTAACATTTCGTGAGTAGCAGTATTGGTATAAGCTATATGACAAGCGTGTTGTTTTGATAATGGTTTTGTTGTATTTGAATAACTGAATTTTGATGGAAAAACATCACCATCTTGTAATTCAAATTTAGAGTAATCCAGAGAACGACCATCCAAACGGGGTGGAGTACCAGTTTTCATTCGACCAGCTTCAAAACCTAGTGCTATTAAATCTTCGGTAATTCCTGTAGCTTGTCTTTCCGCAGCACGTCCTCCTCCAAATTGTTTCTCTCCAATATGAATCAAACCATTTAAAAAAGTACCATTGGTCAAAACTACAGCATCTCCATAAATATCAATTCCAAGAGAAGTTTTTATTCCCTTAACGACATTGTTTTCGACAATAATGCCGTTACACATATCTTGCCAAAAATCTACATTAGGATTTGCTTCCAAAAACAATCGCCATTCTTCTGCAAACAACATACGGTCGTTTTGAGTACGTGGAGACCACATAGCAGGACCCTTCGAAAGATTCAACATTCTAAATTGAATGGCACTTTTATCAGAAACAATTCCACTACCACCACCAAGAGCATCAATTTCGCGAACGATTTGACCTTTTGCAACACCACCCATAGCAGGATTACAACTCATTTGAGCAATGGTATTCATATTCATAGTAACCAACAACACAGAACTTCCCAACTTTGCAGCGGCATTTGCAGCTTCACAACCAGCGTGACCGCCACCTACAACAATAACATCGTACTTTTTAAGCATAAGAAATATGTTTCACGTGAAACAAAAATAAAAAGAAGTAAAAGGAAAAGTTGAATGTTTCACGTGAAACTAATCAACGATAAGGCATCATTCTCCTTGGAACGCATTAGTTTCTCTTCTTCATCACTTTTATCTTTGTAACCACAAAGGTGTAAAACACCGTGAATGATTACTCGGTGAAGTTCGTGGACAAAAGAAACATTAAAATCAGAAGCGTTTTCACGAACACGATCAATACTAATAAATAAATCTCCTGAAACTAGTTGATTTTCAGTGTAATCAAAGGTGATAATATCAGTATAATAGTCGTGATCTAAATGGGTTCGATTCATATCTAATAGATATTCATCCGAACAAAATATAAGAGAAATATCTCCAAATTCTTTGGATTCTTTAGAACAAACTTCTGTAATCCAATTAGATAATGATTCTTCAGTTAAAGATAAATCTTCAACATCTTCGTAATGAATATCAAGCATTGATTTTGTTAAAAAAGATGGTTGCTACTTTACCATTATCAGAAAATTCAAGATTATCAGCCAAATTCTTAATTAAGAAAATACCTCTACCATTTTCTTTTTCAATATTTTCAGGAGCAGTAGGGTCGGGTAAGTTAGTAAAATCAAAACCAGTACCTCCATCAGAAATTCTGAAAGCAAATGCAGTATCATTGTCAATAACATCAACCAATACTTTTAAACTATCAGAAAATTTATTTCCGTGTATGATGGCATTATTAACAGCCTCTGTAACAGCAATCAACACATTGCCATACATATCTTCATCAATGTGTAGAGAAGCACAAACTTTATCAATTAGTTGCTCCACTAATGTCAATTGCGATAGATCAGAATTTATTGAAAGGTTATCAATTACCGTAATACCAACACTCATTACAAAAAAATTAACGTAAGTTAAATATTATTGAAACTCATTAAAATATTGATTTACTTTGTCTTTGTAGTACTTACGGTACGATGGATTCAGTAAATGCAACACATCAAGTTGTTTCACTTTTTGTTGATTATACTGATTAATTGCTTTAAGGTTACCATTATTGTAATCTTTTGCAGATTTTGATTCTCTTTTTTCATCAAACCCTCGTTCACGTAAAGCATCTTCACTCTCTAAAAGTCTGGTTATTATTTCTTTTTGACGCTTTACAAAGTCTGCTTTTTTATTTCTATTAACCAAATCTTTTTCTTGTTGGTCAAGTGCATTAATTAACGGATTTAAAGCATTTCCAGAACCTTTACCATCTTTATTCATTTCCTTGCGAAGTTGTTCAAGTTTAGCACGTAAAGCTGCTTGTTGCGCAGCCATTTGCGCTATTTCCTTACCATTTAACCCCATCGAACCGGGCTTTCCATCTTGTCCGGGTTTATTACCGGGTTGTTTTCCTTTTTCTAATGATTCTAATTGTTTTTTAAGTATCTGTTTCATATCCCCCATATTCCCAGAAGAACCATTTTTACCCGGTTTAGGATTGGGACAAGAACCATCACCTTTACCCTGACCTTGCATTTCAGATTGCATTTGTTGCAATGATTCGTTTAACATCAAAGCAAGATTGTTTACACCTGTTAAAACAAACTGCAAGTGAATTAAAATATCGCTTTTCTGATGTTCGTCGATAGATTCTAATGCTAAAACAAGATGATTATGAATTTCACGAAGTTCTTTATCTACAAAAGATGCAATTTTAGGTTGACGTTTGGCTAAATCATTTAAACTATCTTCCACCATTTTAATCTCATCAATAAGAGCACGTTCACGTCTTCCATACTTACGATAAAGTGGGTCGGTTGTACGAATATCACGAAAACCTGTGATGATGTCTTCCTGATTAAAACTAATAGACATTAGATTTTCTAACAAGGCACGAACCGTTTCTACATCTTCACCTGCTTGTTGTTTGTTTGAAGCATTTTGTTGTTTATTTAACTCATTCGCCATCTTCTCCATTTCTTGAGAAGCTTTTTGTTGATTTTTAGTAGCTTTTTTATCATTTCCCTTATCAATGTTCTCTTTTGCTTTAGAAAGTTCGTCAGAAATCGTCTTTTCGTTGTCTTCGTGCTTTCCAAGTTCCATCGGATTGGATAAAGAATTATTTAACTTTTCTAATTCCTTCAAATCTTCTTTTAATTGGTCAAACTTTTTATCGATTTCTTCTTGTTTTTTTAACGCTTTCTCTTGCGATATAGCTTCTTTCTCAATATTCTCTTTCAATTGGTCTTGTTCCTTTGACAATTGTTTCAACTCATCTTCAATGGCATCGATTTTTTCATTCACTTGCAAACGCTTCAACATTTCAATGCTTCTATCCAATTGCTTTTGCATATCCTCCGATTTCGCATCCAATTGGTTTAGTTTCTTATCTAATTGCTCTTTATTTTCGGATTTCATCAACTCTTCCAACTTGTTAAGTAAGGCTTTCATTTCGTCATCCATTACTTTATCAAGTAAATCTTGAATCATCTCTTGTTTTTCAAGGAGTTGTTTATCCAATTCAGATAATTCACTTTTTTGAGAAGTGCTTTCTTGAATTTGTTGTTGAATGGCATTTAACTCATTTTGAATATTTTCTTGCTCTAGCTTTAATTGCTCAATCTGATTTAATTTGTTCCATTCAGGAGTTTGGTCATTAAGCACATCTTTCTTCAATTTATCAACGTGTTGCTGAAAACGTTGCGCTTTGTTCATTATGTCATTTAAATTCTCTCTAACTGCTGTTTGTTGTTCGTCGCGCTGTTCGTTTAAAGCCTCTAAAGAAGGAAGTTTATAGGTATAGAAATCAGATTTGGTAGATTTAGAACCATTTACTCCGTCATTATCAGAGACTTCAAAATAATATTCAATTTTATCATTCAATGAGAGTTCTTCAGCACGAAAATCAAACGCATAACCAAAACGCATTTCCGTTCCTGCTGGCTGCATCACAGACTTGCGAATAGTTTTCGATTTTTTACCTTGAGATTGAATTGAATAAACAAAATACAATTGTTTTAACCCGTAATCATCTTCAATCGAACCCGTAAAATATTTAATAGATGAACTCAAAGAATCCGTTTTTTGTTCCACTTGAATCGAAGGAAAAGCATCTTTAATTACTTGTACCGTGTATTTTAAAGTATCCGTTTTATCAATGAATTTATTTTTGAGTAAAACTTTTAATCTTGAAGATGAAGAAAGCGTTTTAGAATAATCAAAACTTTCCGTTGAAAAAAGAGTCTTATTTCCACTTCCCCAATCAAAAGAAACAGACGCACTATTTTTAGAACGAACTTTCCAAGTAATTTTCGTTCCTTCAGGTATTTCTAAATCTCCAGCATTTTGCACTAATTGGTCCTTTTTACCTAAATAAGAAGGATAATTTAAATAAGCATCAAAAACACCAATTGCTGATTTAGGAATCAAACGAATAGCATAGTCTTTACTTGAAAAACCATTCGCTTCAAAATGAAAATCAACAGATTGGGAAATACTTGGTAATAAATAAGAATGTAAGGTTTTAGAACTACGTTGCATCAAAAATTTACCCATAGAACTCACTAAATACACCTTATCAGGAATAACAGCGCCAGGTGTGCGAACTTCCAAAGCAACATCCTCTCCTTCCACTACGAAATCTTTGTAATCTGAAATGGTAAAATCAAAAGGAGCTTCAGGTTTGAATTCTTTCTGATAATTCACCACCCGTTGGCTACCTTGTGTAATTACTGATGGGAAAAAAGTAACTACAATCAAAAACAGCAAAAAAACAGGGATAAAATAGTTGAGATACTTAAGGTTTTTCTTTAAATCAATTCCATTTACAAACGGAATGGCTGAGATCGAAGTAGCACGTTGTGAAATACTTGCGCGAACTAATTCATAATTAGCACCTTCAACTGATAGCGAATCGTTTAATTGTAATGTGTTTAATAATCTATCTGCAATTTCTGGGAAAAAATCACCAATTATCATTGATGCTTGTGCTCGGGAAATACGTTTGCCGAATGCAAATAATTTCGAAACAGGAATAAAAACGTATTTATAAAGCAAAAATAGGTTAACACCCAAAAAAGAAAAGAACAAAAAGGCACGCACAGGAGTACCAAAGCGACCAATAAATTCCAAGAATGTTACTACAAGGAATAACAAAACAAAGAAACCAAACACTAAAATCCCACCTTTAATTAATTGATTTTTATAATACTTACGTATAAAAGCATCAATTTGTTCAAGCAGACGTTCGTAATTGCTCATAGCCACATTGTTCTACACAATAACTTACTAAATTATATAAAAGTATCCTTGTTATCAAAAATGTCAAACAAACAATATTATTATCTTTGCCAAAAAACAATTCAACTATGTCTGAAAAAGCAGTTCGCGTAAGGTTTGCCCCATCACCAACAGGTCCATTACATATGGGTGGTGTTCGTACCGCATTATACAATTATTTGTTTGCTAAAAAGAACAATGGTACTTTCTTGATTCGTATCGAAGATACCGACCAAACTCGTTTTGTTGAAGGAGCACAAGATTACATTATGGATGCTTTGAAATGGTGTGGAATTATGCCAACAGAAGGTCCAGGTATCGGTGGAAATTACGGTCCATATGTTCAATCTGAACGTAAGGAAATGTATCGCCCTTATGCTGAACAATTAGTAGCAAATGACAAAGCATATTACGCTTTTGATACAGCAGAAGAATTAGACAAAGTACGTGAACAAGCAAAAGAAATGGGTATGCCGAATTGGCAATACAATAGCGTAACGCGTACATCTCTGAAAAACTCATTAACACTTCCTGCGGATGAAGTTCAACGCAGATTAGATGCTGGTGAGCCATATGTTATTCGTATGAAAATGCCTCGTAACCACGATGTGCGTTTTGAAGATATTATTCGTGGATGGGTAGTTGTGAACACTAACAATTTAGATGACAAAGTGTTATTCAAAAGTGATGGAATGCCAACTTACCATTTAGCAAACATCGTTGATGACCATACAATGGAAATCAGTCACGTTATCCGTGGAGAAGAGTGGTTACCATCAGCACCATTACACGTATTGTTATATGAAGCATTTGGTTGGGATTGTCCACAATTTGCTCACTTACCTTTATTATTACGTCCTGATGGAAACGGAAAATTATCAAAAAGAGATGGAGACCGTTTAGGATTTCCTGTTTTCCCTACAAATTGGACAACAGCAGAAGGAGAGTTATATTCAGGTTATAGAGAAAAAGGATATTTACCAGAAGCGTTTATCAATATGTTAGCGTTTTTAGGGTGGAATCCTGGAACAAACCAAGAGTTATTTTCATTGGAAGAATTAGAAGAAGCATTTAGTTTAGAACGAGTTGGTAAAGCTGGAGCTAAATTTGATGCTGAAAAAACAAAATGGTTCCAACAACAACATTTAAAAAACACCTCAAATGAGAAAATTGCTTCCATGTTGATTGACAAAATCGATGGTAAAGTTTCTATGGAGAGATTGGTTGCTATTTGTGGATTGATGAAAGAAAGAGCAACGTTTGCGGAAGATATTTTAAAAGAAGGTAACTATTTGTTAGAAAGACCTGCTTCTTACGATGAGCAAACTGTTGCAAAAAAATGGAACGAAAATGCGAATGGTTTAATGACAGAATGGAAAAACATTCTATCTGAAATCGAACCATTTAATCACGAAAATACAGAAGCAAAATTCAAAGCATTCATCGCTGATAAAGGATTGGGAATCGGTGCAGTTTTACCATTGTTCCGTTTATTAATCACAGGTGCAGGAATGGGACCAAGTATGTTCGAAATCGCTGCTTTTTTAGGTAAAGAAGAAGTGTTAGAACGTATGCAAATTGGATTAGAGAAATTAGGTTAAATCTACTTCCCTCCTTGAGGAGGGATTGAGGGAGGTGACTTAAATCTTATCACCCTCCTTAATCCTCCCTCAAGGGAAGAAATCTTTAAAAAAAATGAAAAACCACATAGAAGTTAACGGCATTAAATTATATGCTTTTCACGGGTGTTTGCCGGAAGAGACAAAAATCGGTGGACATTATTTGGTGGATGTAGCTTTAGAAACCAACTTTTTAAAAGCGGCACAAGAAGATACGCTTATTGACACAATCGATTATGTTGTTATTAATCGAATTGTAAAAGAAGAGATGGCTACTCCTTCAAAATTAATCGAACACGTAGGATATCGTATTTTAAAACGTTTTGAAAATGAAGTAGATGGAATGCATTTTGTGCGAATTAAAATCACAAAAATTTGTCCTCCAATCAACGGAGATGTAGAGAACGTAGCGATTATCATTGAAGAAAAATATTAGTCAGGCTTGATTTAGCAGAAAATATTGCTATTTTTGTAAACCGAAAACGGTCTCGTGGCCGAGAGGCTTAGGCACCGGTCTGCAAAACCGATTACAGCGGTTCGAATCCGCTCGAGACCTCAAAAACCCTTAATACAATGTGTTAAGGGTTTTTTGTTGGAATAAAAAAGGCTATCCGTTTAAGAATAGCCATATTATTAAATAGTTTTTCAAAATCACCAATCACTTTTTTCTTTTTGTAAAGTTTTGTTTTTCAAATTAGTTTCAATTTCATTTGATGTATTATCAATTGTTTTCTTAAATGATAAAGCATTCTTTGCTTTATTTGTATTTAAATTAAATGCTCCTCCATTTACTTTGTAAATCAATTTATCATTTTCGAAATAACTTGTCATCCTAAAAGTTCTGCCGGAAATTCCTGGATGATAAGTACTACCTACATAACTTCCTGGAGTTGCAACATTACCATCGTCGTAAAAAGAAACTTTTGCTTTATTATCTTTAAACTCAGCTTTTAAAATAACATACATTTTAATTCCAACTGCATCAGTTATATACAACAAAGTTATTTGATCTTCGGTTTTAGAAGTTCTAACATTAGAATAATCCCTAAAATTTGCACCAGCCCAATTTTCAAAACGATTCATTAACTCTTGCATAGAAGTAGAATCAACTTTAATGATTTTTTCAAGTACTAAATAATTGGATGGATTAGTATAAATATCATTTATAAATAATGTATCCTTTTGAGAAAAAACGGAAAAAGCATTTAACATAAAGATTGAGAAAAAAAGAATTGCTTTTCTCCATTGAATTTTAAAATTCATTTTTTTGTTCATAAAGTTCATTTTCATCCTTATTATTTTTTTATTACTTAATATTAATGCAATTATATAAATAATAACCGATATATCGGTTGTTGAACATGGCCAAAAAACTATTATTTGGCTGTTGTGAAAAACGAACTTGATAGTTATTTAATAAAATTAGGTTTGGCAATCAGGAAAATTAGATTGTCAAAAGGAATGACACAATTAGATTTGTCGAGTGATTCGGGTATTCCACTTTCTCAAATAGGTGCTATTGAAAATGGAAAACTAAACACCACGATTAAGACTTTAATAAAAATAACATCCACCCTTGAAGTCAAACTAAAAGATATAATAGAGTTCTAATTATTTTAAGGGATTTCTATTTAACATAATTTACAACTCAATATTCTTCTATTTATTTTTTTCTTTAGACAGATAAATTCTAAGTGAATTTCTATTTTTTTGAAAAATTTGACGATTTTTAGCTAAAAATGAATATTAAAACCAAAAACTCTTAAAAATCAAATTTTGGTTCAAAATCCAATAATTGGTTTTCTGCTTTCAAAATGTAATCTTGATTACCGAGAATATAAAAATTGATAGAGACAATGATTTGTTCGATATCAGATTTGTATTTCTTCAATGCAAGTACGTGTTTTGTATTTCGATTTTTAGCATCTTTTGAAGGATACAATAAAACATCCGATGAAAAGCGACTTGCTAAATTAAAATGTTCGGGTACCATTTTATCAGTAGTACGCACATCGCCTTCGTCAAAGAAACGCAAACGTATTTTTTCATCTTTAAACTCAACAATTAATAACACATTTACGTCTTCATCTTCAAATCGTGTGCGATATAAAATCGCATAATGACTGGTATCTTTCTTAATTTTTGCTTGACGTTCTTTTGAAAAATCATTTAACCAATTATCAAAATGATGCATCAATAAATTCTTTTTATATGAAACAAATTCACCAGACAAAGGATCAACCAAACGAATGGTATCGTGTGTTTGTTCTTTTACCAATTGTGCATTAAAATGAAGCACATCCGTAGTAATTAATTCACTCTTTAAATCTTCATATATAGAGGAAACCAAAAACTTATCCAACTGCTGATTTTTTTGAGCAAATGATAACCCTAAAAAAAGAAGAAAAAACAGTGAAGAAAGAAAAGGTTTCATAATGAATTAATTTCTAAACAACCTAATATAATCATTTAATTCGAATATCTAATTTCGAACAACAACGATAATAAACAATAATGTTACATTTGTCAAGAAATAAAGAGGGTATGAAAACAATAATTGGAATCTTTTTACTTGCAATCGGAAGTGTTTACGGACAGGAATCGACCATCGATGTACCCGCAAAAAACATTGTTAAAAAAGGAAGTTTTTATGCTTATTGGGGATGGAATCGTTCTCTATATAGTAGCTCTGATATTCATTTTAAAGGTAACAATTACGATTTTACCCTAACGCAAATCACTGCAAAAGACAGACAAAGTAAATTTGCATTTTCGACTTATTTTCAAACAATTACTATTCCACAATATAATTTAAGAATTGGATATTTTTTAAATGATAAATACGACATTTCGTTTGGTGCAGACCATATGAAATACGTAATGGTAGGGAATCAATTTAGTACAATCACAGGTAATATAAATACCGGTAGTGATTACGATGGAGTATACGATGGAAATAAAATAGTTATCAATCCATCATTTTTACAATTTGAACACACAGATGGATTGAATTATTTAAATACAGAAATTAGAAGGAATGATAAAATAATTTCACATAAAAAACTAAAAATAAACGTAATAGAAGGAATAGGTGCAGGAGTAGTTGTTCCACGTTCAAATGTTACTTTACTTAATTATGTTCGTTACGACCAATTCCATTTAGCTGGATTTGGAATAGGTGCAGTTCTTGGATTAAACTTTCAATTTTGGGACCGTTATTTCATTCAATTTGAAGAAAAAGTTGGGTATATCAATTTACCAGACATTCGCACAACAATGCACGAAGAAGACAGAGCAAGTCAAGACTTTACGTGGTTACAAGCAAACTTTAGTGTGGGTGTAAATTTCAATTATAAAAAGAAAGTAAAATAATTTTTGAAATTTATATCGATCAATCAAAAACTAAATCATCACGATTTATGTTAATTTATTGTCAAAAAATGTTAATAAAATCCAAAAGTTATCTATTTTAGCAGGTTAAATTAGCGATGAAACTGTGTCTTTTAGTGTGATTTGACATTAAAAAATGTAGTTTCTTTTTGACAATCAAAATGTTAATAAGTAACTAAAATTTAAAATATGCAAGTAGAAACACCATCAAGTTACCTACCAATTTTGGTTCAGCTTGGAGTTGCATTAGGCTTTGTGGTTACAACCATCGTTGCGACGCATTTTTTAGGACCAAGTAGAAAATCTAAAAGAAAGTTAGATTCATTCGAATGTGGTATCGAATCATCAGGAAATGCACGTGTGCCATTTTCAGTGAAATACTTTTTAGTAGCTATCTTATTTGTTTTATTCGATGTCGAGGTAATTTTTATGTACCCTTGGGCAGTAAATTTTAAAACGTTAGGAACAAACGGACTGATTGAAATGTTCTTATTCATAGGTCTTTTATTATTAGGGTTCTTCTATGTATTGAAGAAAGGTGCTCTAAAATGGGAGGATAAATAAAAAATTCAAAGCTATGAGTTCAGAAAAAGATATAGTTGAATCAAAAGTGAAAATTGTAAAAGCACCAGACGGACACGAAGGTTCTGGTTTCTTTGCAACTTCGTTAGACCAAGTAGTAGGTTTAGCAAGAAAAAATTCATTGTGGCCTTTACCTTTTGCAACTTCTTGTTGTGGTATTGAGTTTATGGCAACAATGGCTTCTCACTACGATTTAGGTCGTTTTGGGTCAGAACGTTTGAGTTTTTCTCCACGCCAAGCCGACTTACTAATGGTAATGGGAACTATTTCTAAAAAATTAGCTCCTGTTGTAAAACAAGTTTACCTTCAAATGGCAGAACCACGTTGGGTAATTGCAATGGGTGCTTGTGCATCAAGTGGTGGTATTTTTGATACTTACAGTGTATTACAAGGTATTGACAGAATCATTCCTGTAGATGTATATATCCCTGGATGTCCGCCAAGACCTGAACAAGTAATTGATGGTATCTTGCAAGTTCAAGAATTGGTTGGTAAAGAATCTCTTCGTAGAAGAAATACACCTGAATATACTGAATTATTAGCATCTTACGGAATCGAGTAATATGGAAAACGTAACGGAACGCATTGGAAAAGCATTACAAAACAAATTTAGTGATGCCATTATTAAACAAGAGTTAATTGTTGATTTCCCCACTTTTACAGTTAAAAAAGAGGAAATTCTAAACGTATTGACTTTCTTGTATGATTACGAAGATTATAAATTTCAGTTTATGACATCGCTTTGTGGTGTTCATTTCCCTGATAATGCGAAAGAAGAAGAATTTTGTGTTGTTTATCAATTACACGATATGGTACAAAATCAACGTATTCGTATCAAAGTATATACTTCTGAATCGGATATTAAAGTTCCGAGTGTTACTTCTTTATTTAAAACAGCAAATTGGTTAGAAAGAGAAACATACGATTTCTATGGAATCCAATTTACAGGTCATCCAAATTTGACAAAAATTTTAAATATGGAAGACCAACCATACTTCCCTATGCGTAAACAATACCAAGTGGAAGACGAAACAAGAGAAGACAAAAACGACGCAATGTTCGGACGATAATTAAAATACATTATGAATAATAAATTTAAAATTATACTTGGATTATTTGCTTCGATACTTGTAATTACAGGTACAATTTTTAAAATTATGCATTTAAATGGTGCAAATATTTTATTATTTGTAGGTAACATATCATTGGTTATTGCAATGTTTTATCTACTAAAAAAAACTAACAATTCTCATACGAATTAAACTAAATAAGTATGACAAGTTCAGAATTAGAAAAAAGAAGAGCGGAGGTTGAGAAACAAGGATATTCTATCTTAAACCTTGGACCTACTCACCCTGCTACTCACGGTATTTTCCAAAATATCCTTACGATGGATGGTGACATCATTATGGATGCTGTTCCAACAGTAGGATATATTCACAGAGCATTTGAAAAAATCGCTGAAAGAAGAAATTACTACCAAATCACAACACTTACAGACCGTTTAAATTATTGTTCGGCACCAATTAACAACATTGGTTGGCAAATGACAGTCGAAAAATTATTAGGCATAGAAATTCCAAAACGCGCTCAATATATGCGTGTTATCATTATGGAATTAGCTCGTATTGCAGACCACTTGGTGTGTAATAGTGTAATTGGAGTTGATACAGGAGCGTTAAGTGGATTCTTGTATGTATTCCAACAACGTGAAAAGATATATGAAATTTACGAAGATATTTGTGGAGCTCGTTTGACAACAAATATGGGACGTGTTGGTGGTTTTAACACTGAATTCCCTGCATCTGCTTGGCAAAAAATCCACACTTTCGTAGAGACTTTCCCGCAAATATTTGATGAGTTTGATTCACTTTTAAGCAGAAACAGAATTTTTATGGACAGAACAATTGGTGCTGGTCCTATCTCTGCTGAAAAAGCATTAAACTATGGATTTACTGGTCCAAACTTACGTGCTGCAGGTGTAGATTACGATGTACGTGTAGCAACTCCTTACTCGTCTTATGAAGATTTCGAATTTGAAATTCCTGTAGGACAAAATGGAGATACGTATGACCGTTTTATGGTTCGTCAAGAAGAAATAAGACAATCTTTCAGCATCATCAAACAAGCGATTGCTAAATTGCCTGATGGTCCTGTTCACGCAGACGTTCCAGAAGTATTCTTACCACCGAAAGAAGAAGTTTACCACAATATGGAAGCGTTGATTTACCAATTCAAAATCATTATGGGTGAATCAAACATTCCTGCTGGTGAAGTTTACCATTCGGTAGAAGGTGGAAATGGAGAGTTAGGTTTTTACTTAATTAGCGATGGTGGTAGAGCGCCATTCAGATTGAGTTTCAGAAGACCTTGCTTTATTTATTACCAAGCATATACAGAAATGATTAAAGGAGCTATGTTATCAGATGCGGTTTTAACGTTGAGTAGTTTGAACGTAATCGCAGGAGAATTAGACGCATAGCAATAAATAATTAGTTAAGAAAACAGCGTATGTCAGAAATAGCATTTTCAGCAGAAGCAATGGAGGTAGTGAAAAAAATCATTAAACGCTACCCAGAAGGAAGACAAAAATCAGCCTTATTGCCTGTATTACACGTTGCACAAGCAGAATTCGACGGATGGTTAAGCCCTGAAGTAATGGATTATGTTGCATCTATTCTTGAAATCAAACCAATCGAAGTATACGAGGTAGCATCTTTCTATACGATGTATAACCTTCAACCTGTTGGTAAATGTTTGTTAGAAGTTTGTCAAACAGGTCCGTGTATGCTTAATGGTGCTGATGATTTAGTGGCATATTTAGAAAATAAATTAAACATCAAAGTAGGTGAAACTACAACTGATGGAATGTTTACTTTAAAAACAGTAGAATGTTTAGGTTCTTGTGGAACAGCTCCAATGTTACAATGTGGCGCTGATTATCACGAAAACTTAACAAACGAGAAAGCAGATGCGTTGATTGAAAAATTACGCACGGATAACAAACGTTCAAGATACTGTTAATAGATAATTACTACTATGGGACGCAAAATATTATTAGAACACGAAAATGTACCAGGGATTGAAACCTTGGAAGTTTACCGTAAAATGGGAGGTTATCGTGCTGCTGAAAAAGCAATCAAATCGATGGCTCCTGATGACGTTACTGAAGAAGTAAAAAAAGCTGGTTTACGTGGTAGGGGAGGAGCAGGATTCCCAGCTGGAATGAAATGGAGTTTTATCGATAAAAAATCGGATAAACCAAGATACTTGGTATGTAATGCGGATGAATCTGAACCTGGAACATTCAAAGACAGATACTTAATGGAAAAAATTCCACACGCATTAGTGGAAGGTATGATTGTTTCAAGTTATGCTTTAGGAGCTAAAACATCGTATATCTACATCCGTGGGGAATATTTCTATGTATTACGCATATTAGAAAAAGCAATCGCAGAAGCTTACGAAGCAGGATTGTTAGGTAAAAATATTTTCGGTACAGATTATTCATTAGACTTATACGTTCAAATTGGAGGTGGAGCCTACATCTGTGGTGAAGAAACAGCATTATTAGAATCATTAGAAGGAAAACGTGGAAATCCAAGAATGAAACCACCTTTCCCAGCGATTTCTGGTTTGTATGCATCTCCAACAGTGGTAAACAATGTTGAAACAATTGCTGCTGTTCCACATATCGTGAATATGTCTGGTGATGAATATGCTAAAATTGGTATCGAGAGAAGTACAGGTACTAAATTAATTTCTGCAAGTGGTCATATCAATAAACCAGGAGTTTACGAAATTGAATTAGGATTACCAGTAGAAGAATTTATCTATTCAGATGAATATTGTGGTGGTATTAAAGATGGTAGAAAACTAAAAGCAATGATTGCAGGTGGTTCTTCTGTTCCAATCTTACCAGCACACTTAATTACAAAAACAGCTAACGGAGACGCACGTTTGATGACATATGAGTCACTTTCAGACGGTGGTTTTGCTTCAGGAACGATGTTAGGTTCAGGTGGTTTTATCATTATGGATGAAACAGCTTGTATCGTAAGACATACGTGGACATTAGCACGTTTCTACCACCACGAATCTTGTGGACAATGTTCACCTTGTCGTGAAGGAACAGGATGGATGGAAAAAGTATTACACCGTATCGAACACGGACACGGAACAATGAAAGACATCGACTTATTAGTTGATATTTCTAAAAAAATTGAGGGTAACACGATTTGTCCATTAGGTGATGCAGCAGCGTGGCCAGTGGCAAGTGCGATTCGTCATTTCCGTGAAGAGTTTGAATACCACGTATTAAACCCAGAGAAAATCAAAGACCCAAAACATTTTGAAAAAGAACCGTTTGTAAGTTCTGTAACTCAAAATGCATAATTAAGCACCTTTTCGAATTAAGATAATAGAAAGAAAATGGCAAAAGTAACAATCGACGGAGTAGAAATAGAAGTACCAGACGGAACAACTATTTTGAATGCAGCGAGAAGTGCAGGGGGGGACATCGTTCCACCAGCAATGTGCTACTATTCCAAATTAGAAGGAAGTGGTGGTAAGTGTAGAACTTGCTTAGTAAAAGTAACTCAAGGTTCTACCAACGACCCACGTCCTATGCCTAAATTAGTTCCATCTTGTCGTACAAATGTAATGGATGGAATGGTGGTAGAAAACATCACAAGTCCACAAGTATTGGAAGCACGTAAAGGAGTGGTAGAATTTTTATTAATCAACCACCCATTAGATTGCCCAATTTGTGACCAAGCTGGTGAATGTGATTTACAAAACCTTGGTTTCAAACACGGTGCTGTAAATACACGCTTCGAAGAAGAAAGAAGAACCTACGAAAAAATTGATATCGGAGATAAAATCAAACTACATATGGACAGATGTATTCTGTGCTACCGTTGTACGTTTGTAGCTGATCAAGTTGCTGAAGGTGGAAGATGTCACGGGGTAATCAACCGCGGTGATCACGCTGAAATCTCAACATACATTGAGAAAGCAATCGATAGCGATTTTTCAGGAAATATGATTGATGTTTGTCCAGTAGGAGCATTGACAGATAAAACAGCACGTTTTGGAAGTCGTGTATGGTTTACAAAACCTATGGACGCACACAGAGATTGTGATCACCCAAAATGTTCAGGAAAAGTAGTGGTATGGGAAAAAGGTGATGAAATCTTACGTGTAACAGGTAGAAAAGACCAATACAATGAAGTTGAATCATTCATCTGTAATACGTGTCGTTTCGAAAAGAAAAAAACAAGCGATTGGGTAATTGAAGGTCCACGTCATATAGACCGTAAATCCGTTGTTTCATTGAATCATTATGAGCATTTGAAAGATATTAAAGAAGATATTCTTAAGTATCAAAAACAAATCTCTGAAAACTTAAATAAAGGATAAGACAATGGAAGCCGGATTATTATTTAAAATCATCTTGGTTGTAGCAATGTTCGCTGTATCATTATTGGTCGCGATGTACTCAACCTTTTTAGAGCGTAAAGTTTCTGCTTGGATGCAAAACCGTAAAGGACCAAACAGAGCTGGACCACTTGGGTTGTTACAACCACTTGCAGATGGTGTGAAAATGTTTATGAAAGAGGAAATAATTCCAAACGTTTCTAACAAAGCATTATTCATCATTGGGCCTTGTGTGGCAATGACAACTGCATTAATGGCGGGAGCGTTAATTCCTTGGGGAGGAGATATCGAACTTTGGGGACGCACATTTACATTACAAGTAGCAGACTTAAACATTGGTGTATTATACATTTTCGGGATCACGTCATTAGGTGTATACGGTATTATGATTGGTGGTTGGGCATCAAACAACAAATACTCATTGATGGGTGCTATACGTGCATCTGCTCAAATGATTAGTTACGAGATAGCAATGGGATTAGCAATTATCGCATTAATTATGTCTACAGGAACTATGAGTTTAAAAGAAATAGCAGACCAACAAGATGCAGGTTTAGCAAATTTCGTATATCAACCATTAGGTTTCTTAATCTTTTTAATTTGTGCTTTTGCAGAATTAAACAGAGCACCATTTGATATGCCAGAGAGTGAATCAGAATTGATTGGTGGATACCATACAGAATACTCAAGTATGAAATTAGGTTTATTCCTTTTCGCAGAGTATATCAATATGTTTATCTCATCAGCAGTTATTGTAACTTTCTATTTTGGAGGATATCACTTTCCTTTCCAAAACGAAATCAACGAAGCATTAGGGTTATCGACTACAATGGCAACTGCATTAGGAACAGGAATTATGTTCTTAAAAGTGTTCTTCTTTATCTTCTTCTTTATGTGGATACGATGGACATTACCACGTTTCAGATATGACCAATTGATGAGGTTAGGGTGGAAATCTCTAATTCCATTAGCAATTTTGAATATCTTGGTTACAGGTGTAGTAATGTGGATGAATGGTAAAATCAATTAATAAAAAAAGAGATGCAACCACTAACAAACAGATCAAAGCAAGTAGTTAAGAAAGAAATGACATTCGCTGAAAAATTGTATTTACCTGCAATTTTCGGTGGTATGATTATCACTTTCAAAAATATGTTCAGAAAATCAGCGACTGTTCAATATCCTGAAGTAAAACGTGATATGAGCCCTAACTTTAGAGGTCAACACGTTTTAAAGAGAGATGAAAACGGTGCTGAAAGATGTACAGCGTGTGGATTATGTGCTGTAGCGTGTCCTGCAGAAGCAATCACAATGAATGCTGCAGAACGTAAAAAAGGAGAAGAAGGTTTATACAGAGAGGAAAAATATGCAGCAAATTATGAGATTAATATGTTGCGTTGTATTTTCTGTGGATTGTGCGAGGATGCTTGTCCTAAAGAAGCTATTTTCTTAACAGACAGAATCGTACCAACTGAATTCGATAGAGATGATTTCGTTTACGGAAAAGATAAACTTGTTGAGAAAGTAAACGAGCGTATCGATGTTACGAAACGTCAAACACCAGAAGTGTTAGAGTTCAAAAAAAATAAGAGTTTAAGTCACAATAAAATATAAATAGATGACACATTACGTATTTTATTTCTTGTCATTTTTAGCAATACTATCTGGATTGATGGTAGTATTTTCTAAAAACCCAATTCACAGCGTATTATATTTAGTTATAACGTTTTTCGCAATAGCAGGTCACTACATATTATTGAATGCACAATTCCTAGCGGTAGTTCACATTGTCGTATATGCAGGAGCAATTATGGTACTATTCTTATACGTATTGATGCTTTTAAATCTGAATGTAAGCGCAGAACCCGTGAAAAAAACGTGGGTAAAAGTTGCAGGTGTTATATCAGGAGGAATGTTGTTACTTACATTAGTTGCAACATTTGGTAAAGCAGAAACACAACCATTGATTCAAAAAGATGCGACAATCGGAGTAACTGCTAATCTTGGAAAAATTCTATTTAATGAATTTGCACTTCCATTTGAAATATCATCAGTACTTCTTTTAGGAGCGATGGTTGGAGCAATTATGTTGAGTAAAAAAGAAGTTAATAAATAACCCATGGAAACATTACAGGCAATACCACTAAACCACTATATTCTATTGAGTGCAGCATTGTTCTCAATCGGAGTTATGGGAGTGCTATTAAGAAGAAATGCGATAATCATCTTTATGTGTATCGAATTGATGTTAAACGCAGTAAACTTATTAATGGTAGCATTTTCAGCACATCACGGTGATGGAAAAGGACAAGTATTTGTATTCTTCATTATGGCAGTAGCCGCAGCGGAAGTAGCTGTAGGACTTTCTATTTTGATTATGATTCATAGAAATACGAATACAACTGATATAGGATTTCTTAATAAACTTAAATTTTAATAGGGATGAAAGAATTAATTTGGTTAGTACCGCTTTTACCATTGGCAGGATTTCTAATTGTCAGCCTTGGTAAATCTTACCTTTCGAAAAATCTTTCGGGTATCATTGCTAGTACAATGGTATTAGGCTCTTTCTTATTAGCGTTAGGAATATTCTTCGATATCTCTGGAAGCAAAGAAAAATCATTCACTGTAAATTTATTTGAATGGATTGCAACAGGAGACTTTAAAGTAAATATCGCATTCTTAATTGACCCATTATCAGCAATAATGTTATTAATTATCACAGGGGTAGGTTTCCTAATCCATCTGTATTCAATGGGATATATGCACGATGATGAAGGATATGCGAAATTCTTCTCGTATTTGAATTTATTCGTATTCTTTATGTTATTGCTTGTTTTAGGTGATAACTACCTGTTAATGTTTGCAGGATGGGAAGGTGTAGGTTTAGCATCCTATTTATTGATAGGATTCTGGTTTAAAAACTCTTCTTACAATGATGCTGCGAAAAAAGCATTCATCGTAAACAGAATAGGGGATTTAGGATTCATTTTAGGAATTTTCTTAATCTACATTACATTTGGTTCAATCCAATACAGCAATGTGTTCTCTGAAGCGTTAAATTTAAAAGAAAGTGAACCAGCAATCGTAGCTGCAACTTTATTGTTATTCATCGGTGCGATGGGTAAGAGTGCTCAAATTCCATTATACACTTGGTTACCTGATGCAATGGCAGGACCAACACCAGTTTCAGCTTTAATTCACGCAGCAACAATGGTAACGGCAGGGGTTTATATGATTGCGCGTTCAAACATTTTATATAGCCTTTCTCCTGAAACGTTACAATTTGTGGCAATAATTGGTGGGGTAACAGCAGTATTTGCAGCATCTATCGGTATCTTCCAAAATGATATCAAAAAAGTATTGGCATATTCTACTGTAAGTCAATTAGGTTATATGTTTTTAGCATTGGGTGTAGGTGCATTTACTGGTGGTGTTTTCCACTTAATGACACACGCTTTCTTCAAAGCATTATTATTCCTAGGAGCAGGTAGTGTTATTCACGCAATGAGTGGAGAACAAGATATACGTAAGATGGGAGGTTTAAGAAAAAAAATACCTGTAACATTCATAACATTCTTAATAGGAACTATCGCTATTTCAGGGATACCACCATTTTCAGGTTTCTTCTCTAAAGATGAAATTTTAGCACACGCATACGAAGTAAGTCCTTTCTTCTGGGTGTTAGGTGTACTTGGGTCAATGATGACAACGTTCTATATGTTCCGTTTGTTATTCGTTACTTTCTTTGGTTCATTTAGAGGAACAGAAGAACAAAAACACCATTTACACGAGTCGCCAAAAACAATGACTATTCCATTAATTGTATTAGCAGTATTGGCAACAATTGCTGGTTTTGCAGGTATTCCAGATATTATGGTGCACGATGGACATTGGTTAGAAAGTTTCTTACACCCAGTGTTTAAAGGTTCAGAAGCATTTACACACGGACATAAAATGTCTCATTCTATGGAATGGATACTAATGGGTGCAACGGTGTTAATTACAGTGCTTATGTTATTGTTTGCTTACACGAAATTTGTGAAAAACAATAACGTACCGGCAGGGGATGAAAAAAAACAAGGATTTTTACCAAACTTATTGGCAAACAAATATTATGTAGATGAATTATACAATGCTATCATCACAAAACCTTTAAATGCACTTTCAGGATTTACATACAAGTTTATGGAATTGAAAGGAGTTGATTTCATTGTGAACGGTACAGGAAATGCTATCGTTTGGATAAGTGGAGTAGCAAGAAGAGTACAATCAGGAAATACAGGATTTTACATTTTCGCTATGGTGGTGAGCATCATCGTAATATTGGTAATTAATTTATTTAACAAATAACAAACAGAGAATGATAACTACATTACTTTTAGTACTTCCTCTAATTGTCGGAATATCCTTATTCTTCATTAAAGGAAACAGCGTAAAGACGATTGCATTAGGTGCAAGTGTTGCTGAATTAGTGTTGGGTGTAACTGCATTCTTACAATTCGATAAAGCAAACGTAAATGCACAATATGTAACAAACATTCCTTGGATAAAGAGTATGGGAATTAATTTCCATTTAGGAATGGATGGAATCAGTTTAATATTGGTTTTATTAACAACAGTATTAGTTCCGTTTATCATATTAGTAGCTAACCGTAAAGAATATGCTAATCAATCTACCTTGTATGCATTGATTTTGTTAATGCAATTTGGACTAGTGGGTGTATTTACAGCACAAGATGCTTTCTTGTTTTACATTTTCTGGGAAGTTGCTCTAATTCCAATATACTTTATTGCATTGATTTGGGGTGGTGCAGAGAAAATCAGAATTACATTCAAATTCTTTATCTACACACTTGCAGGAAGTTTATTAATGTTAGCAGGGTTAATTTATTTATACCTACAAACACCTGTTCCACATAATTTCTCAATACAAGCATTATATGATTTACAATTAACAAAAGGAACACAATCGTGGGTATTTTGGTTATTCTTTTTAGCTTTTGCTATCAAAATGCCAGTATTCCCTTTCCATTCTTGGTTAGCTGATACGTATACAGATGCTCCGACACCTGGAACAATGTTATTGTCAGGAATTATGTCTAAAATGGGGGTATATGGTGCTATTCGCATCTTATTACCAATGGTTCCACAAGGAATGCATGAATCATTGTGGGGACCAACCGTGATTACATTAGCAGTTATTGGAGTGATATATGCTTCATTGATGGCAATGTATCAAAAAGATTACAAAAGACTAATTGCTTATTCTTCTGCTGCACACGTAGGATTGATTGCTGCAGGTGTATTTAGTATTACAGATACAGGATTATCAGGAGCAATAGTTCAAATGTTTGCACACGGTATTAGTGCTTTCGGATTATTCTATATGGTAAGCATATTAGAAGAAAGAACAGGTACAAGACAATTAGACCAATTAGGAGGTATTCGTATCGTAGCACCAGTATACGCAACGGTGTTTATGATTATTATGATGGCTTCTATCGCATTGCCATTGACAAGTGGTTTTGTTGGAGAATTCTTACTATTAGCAGGTATTTACGAATACAACGAATGGTTAGCAGGTATCGCAGGACTTTCAACAATTTTAGGAGCTGTATATATGTTGAGAAGTTATCAATCAGCTATATTAGGAGACAAAACAGCTGTTTCAGATAAATTCTTCGATTTAGTATGGCAGGAAAAAGCGATTGTTTTTCCATTAATCATCATCATATTCGTTGTTGGAGTGTATCCAAAACCATTGTTAGATGTCATCGAACCAGCAGTGAAAAACATTTTCACTATTATGGAAGTAACTAAAAAATAAGCATTGAAATAAGGATTTTATGAAAACATTAGTCATATTAAGCAGTTTAGGTTTTTTAGGAATATTATCTGAAATATTAAATTTCAAAAAAATAATCCATAAAATAGCTATCGTTGGTTTGTTGGTAGCATTAGGAATTACAGTTACAGAATGGGACAATCCTATTCCAATGTATTTCTATAATATGGTTTCTTTTGATAACCAAAGTGTAGCATTTACAGCAGTAATTATCATTACAGGTATCTTATGGTTATTATCATCTATCAGTTTCTTCGACGATGAACAACACATAGCTGATAAAACAACATTGGTATTATTCTCATTAGTTGGAGCTGTATGTATGGTTTCTTACCACAACTTAACAATGTTGTTTATCGGTATTGAAATCTTATCTATTTGTATTTATGTATTAGCAGGAAGTAAGAAAAGTGATTTGTCATCCAATGAATCAGCTATGAAATATTTCTTAATGGGTTCATTTGCAACAGGATTTTTATTGATGGGTATTGCATTTATTTACGGTGCTTCAGCTTCTTTTGATATAGAAGAGATTAAAACATATATGGAAAACAGTCCTAAAAATACTGAATTAGTATATACAGGTATTCTATTATTGACTATCGGTTTATCATTCAAAATATCTGCAGTACCTTTCCATTTTTGGGCACCAGATGTATATGAAGGAGCACCTATTCAAGTAACAAGTTTGATGTCTACGATTGTGAAAACAGCAGCAATTGCAGCATTCTTTAAATTATTTACAACTAGTTTTGGAAGTCAAACAGGAACGTGGGAACCAACATTAACTTGGATTGCAGGAATTACAGTTATTGCAGGAAACATTATTGCCGTTTTTCAATCGAATGCAAAAAGAATGTTGGCTTATTCAGGAATTTCTCACGCAGGTTATTTATTATTAGCAGTGTTAGCTAACAATGAAAATGGTGGAAATGCATTAATCTATTACACATTAGCATATTCAATTTCTACTATTGTTGCATTTACTGTGATTAGTTCAGTAGCAAATGTAAAAGGAAATACAGATTTTGAAAGTTTTAAAGGGCTTGGAAAGAAGAATCCATTGTTAGTGGTAGCTACAATCATTTCAATGCTTTCTTTAGCTGGAATACCACCATTTGCAGGTTTCTTCGGAAAATATTTCTTATTTGAGTCTTATTTAGAAAAACACGGAGTAGAATTAATCATCGTTGCATTAGTTGGTTCTGCTATTTCAATCTATTACTATTTCCGTTTAATTGTAACAATGTTCAAAGGTGATAGTGAAGAAATTATAACATTAACATTAACAGCTAAATTGGTATTAATTATCGGAATCATTTTAACCATAGCAATGGGTATATGCCCAGATATGATTAAAGGAGGATGGTAAATTATGTAGGAATAAAGCATGCTTTATTCCTACATAATAAACAATTATAATTTAGAATAAAACCCGAAACAAATTTGTCTCGGGTTTTTTTAAAATATAAAATTATGACTAATACAAACAAAAAACCTAAAATTAAAATCATACTAACTAAAAGTGATAAAGTGATGGAAGTAATTGCTTTATTAATACTTATCACTTTATGGATATATGTAATATATAATTACAATTCACTACCTGAAATTATAAATACACATTTCAATGCAGCAGGTAAAGTTGATGGAAGAGGAGAAAAATATTACATATTTGGATTACCAGGAGTTGCAACCTTTATGTATACTATATTAACTATTGCTGCTAGTAAGCCACATTTACATAACTATAACGAAGAAATTACATTAGAAAATGCAGAGGAAGAATATACAAAGTCTTCAAAAGTAATGAGAGCCTTAAAAGTGATAGTGTTGTGTATATTCGGATATGCTTGCTGGCAAACAATTGGTAATTATGAAATTAGTCCTTGGTTAATGCCAATTGTTATTATATCTGTATTAGCACCTATTGTTTATTATAGTAATAAAAAGAAATAAAAAAATAGAATAATTTTTTAAAAAAAACCCGAGATAAAATTGTCTCGGGTTTTTTATTTATAATAATTTAATCAAAGAAATCAGTTATTGATACATCTAATCCAATAGCAACTTCTAATAGAAATATATAACTAGGATTAATTTTTCCACGCTCTAAACGATTAATAGAAGGATGATCCTTTCCAATAATATTTGCTAATTCAGTTTGAGTTAAATTTTTAGATAGACGTATTGACTTAACTTTTAATCCAAGTTTTATCAATTTTTCGTTCTTATCCATTCAGCAATTGTAACGGATTAAATACAAAAACTTTGTAACCGATTTGATACAATTACTATATTTGTCTGAAAAAAAAAAGAAAATGGATTTTAAAGACCAAATAAAAAATTTAGGAGAAAGAGTTGATAAATTAAAAAATCAAATAGCAACAGAAGAAGCAACAAAAAATGCTTTTATAATGCCATTTATACAAACACTTGGTTATGATGTTTTTAATCCACTTGAGATAGTACCTGAATATATAACCGATATTGGTACTAAAAAAGGAGAGAAAATAGATTATGCTATTTTTAAAGATGAGAAACCAACGATACTTATTGAATGTAAACATTGGGCACAAAATTTAAATCTTCACGATGGTCAATTATTAAGGTATTTTCACGTTTCAAAAGCAAAATTTGGAATATTAACAAATGGAATAACATACAGATTTTATTCAGATTTAGTAGAACAAAATAAAATGGATGAAAAACCATTTTTAGAATTTAATATCAATGAAATAAAAGAAAATCAAATAGATGAATTAAAGAAATTTCATAAATCATATTTTGATGCAGAAAGTATTGTAAATACAGCAAGTGAATTAAAATATATGAATGAATTAAAACATATATTACATACAGAATTTAATCAACCAACATCAGAATTTGTAAAATTATTCGCAAAACAAGTTTACCCAAGTGTTATAACAGCGAAAGTATTAGAATTATTTACAAATCTTACTAAAAAGGCTATATCACATTATATAAATGACTTAATTACAGAAAGATTAAAAACAGCATTATCAAAAGAAAATGAAAGTTTAAAAGAAGAAGAAAAACAAGAAGAAACTGAAAATAATGCTCCAAAGATTATAACTACAGAAGAAGAAATTGAAGGTTATTTGATTATAAAATCTATCTTAAGACAACATATAAACTCCAATAGAATAACATATAGAGATAATCAATCATATTTTGCTATTTTATTAGATGATAACAATAGAAAAACAATTTGTAGATTGTATCTGAATACATCAAAAAAATATTTAGTCACTTTAGATGAACAGAAAAAAGAAATAAAAAATGAAATTAATTCATTAGATGATATATTTGAATACACAAATAATCTTGTAGAAATAATAAATAATTTAGATAAATAACACCAAAAACCGAGATAAAATTGTCTCGGGTTTTTTATTTGTAATTCATATCTTTGAAGCCTATGAAAAAAATAGGTGTTTTCTTTATTTTAAGTATAATTACAATACTTTCCTTTAGCAATTGCTCTACAAATAAATCAGAACATAAACATTCAAAACAAGCAAATAAAAAAGATTATATTCCTGAATTTAATAAAGTTGATAAAACATTTATTAAAAAAGCGAAAAAAGATATTTATCCATTTTACAATGAAATTTTAGGTAAGAAAAACTTTAATGGAATGTTTTTAGTTGCTAAAAATGGTAAAATCATTTTTGAAAAAGTAAATGGATATTTAAATTACGAAGAAGAAAAAAAATTAGAAACAACAACTCCAATTCATTTAGCATCTATAAGTAAAGTAGCTACAGCATTAGCTACAATGCGTTTAGTAGACCAACAAAAAATTAATTTAGAAGACGATATCCGTAAATATTTACCTACCATTCCATACAAAGGCATAACAGTTCGTATGTTGCTAACCCATAGAAGTGGTATTCCGTATTATGGATATTTTTCAGAAGGAATTTGGAATAAAAAAAACATAATGAGAAACAAAGATGTGATCAAAATGATACACAAACATAAATTTCCATTAAATTATCCTTCAGGAACACATTTTGCTTATTGTAACACCAATTATGCATTGTTAGCAATGATCGTTGAAAAAGCAGCAAATAAAAAATTTCCAGAAGCTATGAAAGAATTAATTTTTGAACCTTTAAAAATGAATCATAGTTTCATTATGGATCAACCTGAAAAAATTAATGAAATATCACCTTCATATAATTCACGATATACAATGCAAGCAGTTGATTTCTTGGATGGAGTATACGGAGATAAAAATATGTATAGCACAGCAAGAGATTTACTTAAATTGGATATAGCAACGTACTCCAAAGACTTTTTAAGTAAGAATGCAAGAAAAGAAATTTACAGAGGATATAGCTACGAAAAAGCAGGAAGTAGAAATTATGGTTTAGGAATGCGTATGGTTGAGGTTCCAAATAAAAAACCTTATTTCTTTCATACAGGTTGGTGGCACGGAAACACAGGTTGTTACGCTACTTTAAGAGGAGATACAGTGTGTATCGTTGCTATTTCAAATGCTTACACTAAAAGTGTATATCGCATTCATCAATTATCACAATTGTTTGAAGGATATCCGTTTGAAAAAGAGGAGGAATAAATTATAAATGTTTAGTTGTGAATTGTTAATGATATTTATAATTCACAACTAAACATTAATCATTAAATACACGGTATTTTCTCAATTCTTTTTTGGTGTCTTCCACCTTCAAAATCAGTTGAAAAGAATATATCAACTATAGCAAATGCTTCTTCTTCAGTAATAAAACGAGCTGGTAATGTAACGATATTAGCATCATTGTGTTCACGTGCTAATTTTGCAATTTCTGCAGTCCAACATAAAGCACTACGAATACCTTGATGTTTATTAGCAGTCATATTAATTCCATTACCACTACCACACAATAAAATTCCTTTCGTACCAGGATTACTTTCCACTTGTGATGCAACTGGATGTGCAAAATCAGCATAATCGATACTATCTTCAGAATAACAACCTTTATCTTCTAAAGTATATCCTTTATTCTCTAAATGTTTGATAATTTTATTCTTTAAATCAAAACCAGCGTGGTCACAACCAATAGGAATAATCATAATTTTCGTTTTTTTTCAAAGGTAAAGTATATAAACAAATCTATCAACTTATTCACATTTGAAAAAAAGAGAATTTAAAAACACAAATAAACAGTAGTGCTTACATTATAAGTTATTCAAAAAAACAATGAATTTATGTTGATAAGTATGAAAAGAAAATGAAAAGTAAAACTTGTGAATTAAAAATATTTGTACAAACCAAAACATAAACGAAATATACAAGCAAAGTTTGGGTAACTTGTAGTTAAAATACACACGGGTTTAGTAACAAGAATGAAAGATCAAAAACGATAAAGTTTTACAAATATTCAGTTATGAACAACATTGTGGATAACGAAATAAATTTTTAAAAAATAATAAGTTAGATTAATTATAAATGTGAATAAACCTTCTTTTTTATTTCATAACCCACATATCCTAATTTATAATAATTCAGTTATACACATATTAACAGCCTTAATAAAAAGAAGAATAAGATTTTTTTAAAATTCTTTTTTATTCTTTATTAAAAAAGAAGGATTAAGCAACATACTTGCATATTGAATTTAGATTGATTACTTTGAGATTAAATACTATTTAATTAGTTATTATATATTGATTTTTAATTAATTATATTTCAAAGGGAGAAATTAAAATTCATAGTAAAAAATTCTTTTTTTATCTTTATAATTCAAAATAAGATTAGGTATGGCTAATTTCAAAATATTGATTGTTGAGGATGAATTGATTGTTGCGAAAGATATTCAACATAACTTGGAAAGATTGGGGTATGATGTAATTGGAATTGCCAGTGAAATGGAAGAAAGTTTACAATTAGTTGGAGAGAAGGAACCTGATGTTGTACTTATGGATATTATGCTTCGAAATGGTGAGAGTGGAATAGATATTGCTGAAGCTATTCGTCTTGAATTTAAAATTCCTGTTATTTTTCTTACCGCTTATGCTGATGTTGCTACCATTGAGAAAGCGAAAAAAGCAGAAAGTTATGGTTATATATTAAAACCTTTTAAATCTGTTGATTTACAAACTACCATTGAACTTGCTATTTATAAGCACGCTAAAGAGTTAGAAGTCGAAAAAGAACGAGATATTTTAGCAAATTATATTGACCAAGGAGAAACAGTTTCGAATGATGTTTTTGTGAGGACTTCAAATAAATTAATTAAACTTAAAAAAGAACATATTTTGTATGTAGAAGCTTTAAAAGACTATGTAATAGTTCATTTAAAGAATCAAAAATATACTTTACATACAACAATGAAAGACATAGAAAGTAAATTAGGAAACAAAGACTTTATTCGTATTCATCGTTCTTTTATTATCCAAATGGATAAAGTAGAAAGCATAGAGCTTCCAAATTTGCGTTTAGAAGGCGAAAGTCAGCTTTTACCTATCGGAGGTTCGTATAAAGATGAATTGTTCAGTAGAATTAATATGATATAGCAATTACACGATTTCTAGTGTAATTTGTCTTTTATTAGTTTCTACTTTTATTACTTGAACTTGAACTTTATCCCCAAAGTTGTATTGTTTTTTAGTACGTGAACCTGTAATACAATAGTTATCCTGGTCATAATAAAAACGATCTCCTGGAATATCTTGTAAAGCAATCATCCCTTCACAGTGATTATCGTCTATACGAACAAACATTCCAAAATCAGCAATTCCCGAAACAGTTCCATTAAACACTTCCCCTAAATGGTCTTTCATAAATAAGGTTTGGAAATATTTATTTGATTCACGTTCAGCTTCTGTTGCTTTACGTTCCATTTTAGAAATATGTTTACAAACATCAGAAAGTTCAGTTCCGTATTTGTGTTTTTGAGAATTCAATTCTTCAAATAAAATTCGATGCACTAATAAATCGGCATAACGTCGAATAGGGGAGGTAAAATGAGCGTAATATTCAAAAGCTAATCCAAAGTGACCGATATTTTCGGTATCGTAATTTGCTTTAGCCATTGAACGAATAGCCATCGATTGAACGATTGAATATTCATTTTCAGATTTAATTTCTTCAAATAATTTATTAATCGATTTAGCTACATTTTCAATACTATCTACTTTAAGTTCGTGGCCAAATTTGTTAATAAACATTTTAAAAGCTTCAATTTTAGCTATATCCGGTTTATCGTGACATCTATAAACAAAAGGAATAGGGTCTTTTTTTAATCCACGTTGGTGAATGAAAGTAGCAACACGTTTATTAGCTAATAACATAAATTCTTCAATTAATTTATGTGCATCTTTTGATACTTTAGAGTAAACGTCAGTAGGATTACCTTCTTCGTTTAATTTGAACCTTATTTCTTCACTATCAATATTTAAAGCTCCTTTTTTTAATCTTTCTTTTCGGTATATTTTAGCAATTTTATCTAATAATAAAATTTCTTCTTTAAAATCTCCTTCTTTACCTTCAATGATTTCTTGTGCTTCTTCGTAAGAAAATCTTCTATCAGAATGTATTACAGTTTTACCAAACCATTCGTTGTAAATTTTACCTGATTCATCGATTTCAAATACTGCAGAAAAACTGAATTTATCTTCATTTGGACGTAAAGAACAAGCAAAATTTGATAATTGTTCAGGTAACATAGGTACCACTCTATCCACTAAATAAACAGAGTTTCCACGTTGTCTAGCTTCTTTATCCATTACAGAATTTTCGATAACGTAATGGCTTACATCTGCAATATGGATACCAATTTCTAAATTTCCATTTTCTAATTTTTGTAAAGAAAGTGCATCGTCAAAATCTTTAGCATCTATCGGATCAATAGTAAATGTGGTAATGTTTCTAAAATCACGACGCTTTTTAACTTCTTCGCTGTCAAGTTCCATTGTAACAAGTTCAGCAGAAGCAACCACTTCTTGTGGAAACTTATAATCAATACCTTGACTTAACAAGATACTGATCATTTCAGTATCATTAGGACTCTTTTTATTAAGAATTTCAATTACTTCTCCAAATGGAAATTCAGCAGATTTTGGCCATACGGTGATTTTAGCAATTACTTTATCAGTGTCTTTAGCTCCATTTAATTTTTCTTTTGGAATGTAAATTTTAACACCTGACTTATAATTATCAGGAATTAAAAATCCAAATTTATCGTGCATTTCGATTGAACCTACAAATTGAGTTCTTTCACGATGAACAACTTCTGTTACAACACCTTCTCTTCTTCCTTTACCTTGTTTTGTAATGGCAACTTTTACTAAATCACCATTTAAAGCTTTGTTTGTATTTTGAGGTGCAATAAAAATATCGGTATCTTTTTTACCAGTTAATAAAAATCCAGCACCTTTTGCCGTGATTTGAATTTCACCTTCAATTGTTTCTAATGTTCTATTTCTTGAAAATACACCGTGAGATTTTTCAACAATAAATCCGTTTTTAGCAAGGGAATTAAGAATTTCATACACTTGTCTCCTTAATTCATTTTCACGTACATTCATCAATGTACATACTTCTTTATGAGTAATTTCAGTTATATTCGGTTGGTCAAATATTTTACGAACGATATGTGATAAACTATCTTTTTGAGTTGATTTATTTTTGTTTCGTAAGGGTTTTGAAGGTTTTCTTTTAGACATATAAAAATTGATATATTCGCTAAATTACGATTAATTTGAAGTGTAATATTGAATCAAACAAAAGGTTACGTTCATTTAATTGTTAATTACTATTTATATCCAATATATATTTCAATCTTTAAACCTTTTGAACACAATCATTGTTTAACTTTGGTAAAAAATAAATATTATGAATACACGTGTAGAAATAGCATTAAATGATCAAGTTGAAAAAGAAAGTTTTTCTTCACAGTTTTATTTAGCTATGGCTTCTTGGGCTGAAAATAATGGGTTAAATGGTACAGCACAATTTATGTACAAACATTCAGACGAAGAGCGTTTTCATATGTTAAAGTTGATGAAATTTATCAACGAACGTGGTGGAAAAGCGGTAGTTCCTGCTGTTTCTCAACCGCCAATGGAATTCAATACAATTTTGAATGTTTTTGAACAATTATTACACCATGAGTTAATGGTTACAGATAGTATTAATAACTTGGTTGATATTTGTTTACAAGAGAAAGATTATACAACACATAATTTTGTTCAATGGTATGTTTCTGAACAATTGGAGGAAGAAGCATTGGCAAGAACATTATTAGATAAATTGAAACTTATCGGTGGTGATGCAGGTGGTATCTATATTTTCGATAGAGATTTAGAGAAATTTGTAACAACTACAAACAAAGATACACAAGAGACAGCTTAAGAAATTTAGTTTTAAAATTTTTGAATAACCTGATCAATTTTTTGGTCAGGTTTTTTGTTTTTATACTTCTTCAAAGCGGAAAAAGAGCGAAGACGTTAAACACTATAATTCAATTAACATTTTATTATTTATAATAAAATCAACAGAATGTAATCATTGGGTAGATTATATCTAATTTTCGAGCGAAAAATTAGATATATGCGTTTTAAAATAGTCTTCGTTTTACTTTTTTTATCTTTTGCTATTCAAGCACAAAATTCGTATAGATTTAGAAATTATACAATTAGTGATGGATTATCTCAAAGTAATGTAAGTACATTAGTTCAAGATAATACAGGTATTATATGGGTTGGAACCCAAGATGGTTTAAATCGTTTTGATGGTCAAACTTTTGAAACTTTTACCCCTGATAATACTCCAGGTATTGAAAATGGTGATTTAATTTGTTCAATTAAAGCTTCAAATGGAATTATTTGGTTTGGAACTTCAAATGGTTTAACAAGTTATAATCCTGAAACAGAAAATTTTAAAACCTATTTATATTCATTACAAAGTGTTCTCCAAATTCGTTCCATTGAAGAAGATAATAAGGGTAATTTATGGATTGCAAGTCCAACAAGTGGTATTTATTATTTTGATATTAAAAAGCAAAAATTATCAAAACAAAAACAAATTAAATTACCAACTGAAAAAGTACTTTTTGTAAAATTATTATCAAAAGAAGAATTACTTATTAGTACGGAAGATCGTGGAATGTTTATTTTTCATATTCCTGCAAAAAATACTTATTCCATTGATATTCAAACAAAAAAAGATAAATATATTCGAGCATATAATTGTAAATCTTTTACACAGAATGAATGGTTAGTTTGTTCAAATCAAGGATTATATTTATTTAATAAACTTACTAAAAAAGTCAGATCTTATTTACGAAAATTGGACGATGCTTATGGCTGGTTGGAGGTGCACGATGCTTTAATCATTGATAAAAGTAAATTTATTATTACAACAAAATCTAATGGTATTTTTACAATAGAACAAAAAGGAAGAAAAACATTAATTAGTCAATCTACTCAAGATATTTTTCAAAAACACGCATTAATATACAATGCAACGAACGTTTTAATGCGTGATAAAAATGGAACTTTTTGGGTAGGAACAGAACGAGGATTATGTAGTTTTGATCCTTTAAACCAAGGATTTTTAGGTGTTGGACAAAGTGAAGATTTAACGAAAGGGCTTCCTTCTCCAAGTATTTGGAGTTTTGCTGAAGATAACACAGGAAGATATTTGTTTGTTGGTTCAGATAATTGTGTATCCCGATATGACTCTAGAAGAGGGGTTTTTAATCAATTTTTCAAAAAAATTAATACTGCTAAAAAATCAAACAATTTTAGCATTTTGTGTATTTATGCATTCAGTCCAAACTTTATTTACGTTGGAACTGGTGATGGTTTGTATTCACTATCAATAACAAATGAAAATTCTTATGTTTTTAATAAAGTTGAATATAAAGGGATTACTAACCCATCAAATTTTGAAAGGGTGTATTCTATTACTCATTGGAAAAACAATAAATTTTTCTTAGCTACGAAAGCTGGAGTACTATTATTTGATAAAAATTCAGGTAAATTTCAGGCTTTTGAACACGATGATAAAAATCCAAATAAAACAATAGGTGGCGGTGTAGCTAAAGTTATTTTTAAGGATCTTGAGAATAAAATGTGGTTTACTACAGGTACTGGTGGTTTATATCAATTGGTTGAAAATAAAGATAATTTAGAAATACACCCTTATGCTTATAATTATAAAATAGCCCAACTTTCAAAAGAATATATTGCTACAATTTACCAACAAAATAAAAATACTTTTTGGTTTGGAACGATGGGATCTGGTTTAATTAAATGGGATGCAACAACCAAAACAGGAACATTATACAACAAGAAAAATGGTTTACCTAATAATACTATTTATGCAGTTCTTGTTGATGAAAAAGATAAAACATTATGGTTAAGTACCAATAAAGGTTTATCTATGCTTTCATTGAAGAAAAATAAGATATTAAATTTTACAGAACAAGATGGATTAATGTCTGATGAATTTAATCAAGGAGCTTATTTTAAATCAAAAAATGGAAATTTTTATTTCGGGGGAATTAGTGGGTATAATTATTTTGATCCAAAAAATTTAAATATAAGCCATAAGAAAGTGGATGTTTCCATCACTAAAATAAAATTAGAAGACAATTGGCTTAAACCTTCTGAAAGTAAAGGATTATTATCAAAGTCAATCTCATTTACTAAACAAATTAATCTGTCCTACAAAAAAAGAAGTATTACTTTAAAGTTTATGGCAACAGAAATGAGTAATCCAAAATTGATTACTTATAAATACATCCTTTTAGGTTCAGAAGATGGTGAAGTTTTACTCGGAAATACAAATCAAATCCATTTAAACTCACTGCAGCCTGGTGATTATGTTCTAAAAATTTATGCTCGTTTAGGAAATGGTTCTTGGAGTGAAAACCCTGCAAAATTGAATATTTCTGTTGAAACACCTTATTGGAAAACCATTTGGTTTTGGATATCTATAGCTATAGCTTTTGCTTTATTGGTTTGGTTTTATTTTAGAAAAAAAATCGAATATGAAAGAAATCAGCAAATTAGATTAGAATTAAAAATTACTGAAAGAACGAAGGAAATTAGAGAACAAAACATTAAAATTGAAAAGCAAAAACAGTTAATAGAGGAAAAAAAGAATACACTTGAAGAACAAAAAATTCTGATTGAAATAGAAAAAGAAAAAGCCGATAAACTACTTAAGAATATATTACCTGTTTCCGTTTCTGAAGAAATTAAAGAAACAGGAAGAGCAACAGCAAGGGCATATAGTAGAGTTTCTGTATTATTCACTGATTTTGTTGGTTTTACAAAGATTTCTGAAACAATGAAACCATCCGAATTAGTAAATGAGTTGGACATATATTTTAGAAAATTTGATGAAATTATAGTAAGAAATAATCTCGAAAAAATTAAAACAATTGGAGATGCATATATGTGTGCAGGAGGTGTTCCCGTTAGGAATAAAACAAATCCAATTGATGCTTGTTTAGCTGCGCTTCAAATTCAAGACGCAATGCAACAAATGAGAAATATTGCAATTGCACAAGGGAAAATAGTTTGGAATTTAAGATTAGGGATTAATACTGGTGAAGTAACCGCAGGGGTAATTGGTTCTGAAAAATTAGCTTATGATATTTGGGGATCAACAGTGAACCAGGCACAACGTATGGAAATGTTAGGTGAACCCGGAAAAGTTACTATTTCTGGTCAAACATTTAAATATATTGAACCTTATTTTAACTGTACATTCCGAGGTAAAGTAAAAACCAAAAGTTCTGGATTAATTGATATGTATACTGTTGACGGTATCAAGTCTGAATTATCTATGGATGGTAAAGGTATTTTCCCAAATGAACGTTTTCACCAAATTTTGAATCTACATCAGTATTCAACTATTAATTATTATAAAGCTGAAAAACACATTATGAAGGTATTGGAAGAAAAATTATCTCCAATGTTACATTATCATAGTATCACTCATACGAAAGATGTTGTTAAGTCTGTGGAACGTTTAGCATTGTTAGAGGGTGTAACAGATGAAGGTTTATTTTTATTAAAGTCAGCTGCAACTTATCATGATGCTGGTTTCATTGAGAGTTATGATAATAATGAAGCAATAGGAGCGCGTTTAGCTGCTGAAATTCTTCCTGGTTATGGTTATTCAAAAGAGCATATTCAAATAATCAAAGAGTTGATTTATGTTACCGAAATTCCACATAAACCAAAAAATAATTTGGAAGAAATAATGTGTGATGCTGATTTAGATTATTTAGGCAGAGATGATTTCCACGAAATTGCTGATAAATTACGCATCGAATTACGTGAATATGGAAAGATAAATTCGGATCGTAAATGGGATGAGATACAAGTTACTTTCTTGTCTAACCATAAATATTTTACTAAAACAGCTATTGAAACTCGTGATGCTAGAAAACAAAAGCATCTGCAAGATATCAAAGATCGTTTGGAAAGAAATGAGTATAAAGATTAGGTTTCTAATGGTTTAAAAATCCCTATTAAAAAATTTAAATCAATTCATAAAATTTGCTTGGTTTTTTTATTTTTCATCGTAATATTGCAATAAACAATTTATAATGGGTATTACGAAATCCGATTTTTTTACAGAAGGACAAAACAAAATTGCTCAATGGATGAAAGCGTTGGGTCATCCGGCACGTATTGCAATTATTCAGTTTTTATTAGAGAAAAAGTCGTGTATTTGTGGAGATATTGTGGATGAACTTCCATTAGCGCAAGCGACAGTATCGCAGCATTTACGGGAATTGAAGAATGCTGAAATAATAAAGGGAAATATTGAGGGTAATTCAATCTGTTATTGCCTAAATATTAATACAATTAGTCAAATTCAATTGTTTATCAATCAATTAAACAAGGATGTGTTTGATAATGTTGAAAATAAATGTTGTTAAACTAAATATAAAATATTATGAAATTATCAGAAGTTAAAAAAGTATTGGAAACCTTATCAGAAGTAAAATTTATTTTACCCAATGGTACATTTGTCCCTGTACATTTTCACGTTACAGAAGTAGGTGAAGTAAACAAAAAATTCATTGATTGTGGTGGAACAATTCGTCAGGAGCAAGTAATTAATTTTCAATTATGGGAAGCAAATGATTTTGATCATCGATTGGCTCCACAAAAACTAAAAGACATCATAGAATTGTCTGAAAAAGTATTGAATTTAGCTGATTCTGAAGTGGAAGTTGAATATCAGCAGGATACAATAAGTAAATATCAATTAAATTTTGATGGAGTACATTTTTTACTTCAAGCAAAATTCACCGATTGTTTAGCTCAAGATAAATGTGGTATTCCCCAAGAAAAGATAAAAATATCAATGAAACAAATAGGTGCTAATTCTTGTACACCTGGCGGTGGATGTTGCTAATTAATAGGTCATTTTATGTTTGCTACATTAAAAAATGCGTGTGATGAATTAGTCACACAATTTGACACAATCTCTCTTGAGAGAAAAGAAATCTTACAAAAAATTGCTTCTTATGTACAGAAAAAATTAAATGCAAACGAAAACATTCATTTAATGTTTGTGTGTACACATAATTCACGAAGAAGTCATTATGGACAATTGTTGGGTGCAGTTGCCGCTTCTTATTACCGGATTAAAAATGTGTATACTTATTCTGGTGGTACAGAAGAAACTGCTTTTCATCCTAATGCAATTCATGCCTTGCAAACATTAGGTTTTCAAATTGTAGCAAAAGATAATACTACTAACCCAAGGTATACAGTTCGTTTTGGAGAAGATACAGATACCCATATTTGTTTTTCAAAAAAATTCGATCACGAATCAAATCCTTCATCTTCTTTTTGTGCGATAATGACTTGTGGAGATGCAGAACAAAATTGTCCTTTTATTCCAGGAGTAGAATTGAGAATAGCTACTACTTATGACGATCCAAAAGTTTTTGATAATACATCTGAACAAGATGAAAAATATCTAACGCGTGCTTTTCAAATAGGGAAAGAAATGTTGTATGTTTTTTCATTAATTCACCACTAAAATGTTTAAAGAGTATCGAAGTTATTTAGCTGAAATGTTAGGAACATTTATCCTGATTTTTTGTGGAACAGGTGTAATTATTGTTGACCAAGAATTCAACGGTATCATAACACATCCAGGAATATCAATAACCGTAGGTATTGTAGTTGCTACGATGATTTATGGTTTTGGGGACATTTCCGGAGCTCATATGAATCCAGCTGTAACAGTTGGTTTTTACTTGGCAAAAGAGTTTCCAGCTAAACAAATTGTACCTTATTTTATCTCACAAGCATTAGGAGCTGTTTGTGCTAGCGCATTATTAAGATATACTTTTCCATCTAATATTGGTTTGGGAATGACGCATCCAGGGATAGGAATCTATCAAGCCTTAATTTTTGAAATTATTTTGGCTTTTATTTTAATGATTGTCATTTTGAATGTCGCAAAAGGGAGTAAAGAGAAAGGTTTATTCGCTGGAATTGCTATTGGAGGAGTAATTGCTATGGAAATTATGTTCGCTGGTCCAGTAAGTGGTGCTTCAATGAATCCGGTTAGATCTTTAGCACCTGCATTAATCAAAGGTCAATTTCAAGGGTTATGGATTTATTTAGTAGGTCCTTTTATTGGGGTTTCTATTGCTGTGTTTTTTTGGAAAATATTGAAAGAAAAAAACTGAAATAGTTTTATATTTTTAAAAAAAATCTAATAAAAAAAAGCAGAATCAAATTTTCGATTCTGCTTTTTTTTATTGAATAAATCGAATTTCTATCCTAAAGAGAATGAAGATATTCTTCTTTCTGGATTAAGAATTAAGATAGGAATATTTGCATCGTTAGTAATTAAAAATTCTTCAGGATTTGTAACAACTGCTGATAAAATAGAAGGCTTATGTAAATTCATAATTGCAATCAAATCTGCTTTTTGCTTTTCAGCATGTTTTACAACTTCTTTTTCAAAATTATCAGGATCTAAAAATGAAATATCATATTTTAGATTTCTCTCGCTTAAGAATTTTTGAGCGAATTTTATATTTACTTTCAATTGTGAACGTAAAATAGGATCTTTTTCATCCGGAATTACAACGTGTACGTGTGAATTAAAATAATTTGCAAGGTTAGCAACGTATCCTAATTTTTGTTTCGTTTCTTGATTTAAATCCAAAGGAACAATAATAGAGTCATAACCAGAAACACCAATCTCTTTACCTTGAACCACAATGAAAGGAACTTCTGAATTAGCAACAACTTTTAAAGCTCTACTTCCTGTGATATTTTGCCATCCTTTAACTCCGTGGGTACCCATAAAGATTAATTCAGCGTGATGTTCTGCAGCAAAATCACCTATATCTTCAAAAATATTACCAACACGAGCAGTAGGATGAATCTCTATCGTTGTATCAAGTTTGTCTATAATCTTTTTTAGTTTCGATTCTGCTTCATCGATTTCTTTTGTTTTTCCGACAACGTGTAACAAATAGATACGTGCATTTACAATTTTTGCAGTTGCAAGAGCATGGTTTAAAGCAACATCTGCTACAGGAGTGAAATCGTGGGGAACAATAAATACTTTGTGATTCATAAGGTTTTATTTAAGTGTAAAAACGTAACTTAATAAAGGTATACAA